>NZ_JBDVAA010000192.1:0-52610 GCF_039943695.1 Cellulophaga sp.
GTAAGGGAGGATAACCACTGTTTTCTAAATAAGTAATATCTGCCCCTAAAGATGTTAATGCATCTACTAAAACACCAATTGGCCTCTCTGTCATACGTTTAGACCCTGTAAGCACAACCTCTTTACCATCCTGACAAGAAAAATACGTAGTTAAAAAACGCATTGCTGTACCTGCGTGATGAATATCTACTTCTCCTTTAGATACCTTAATCCCTTTACGCATAACAACTGCATCATCAGAATTAGAAAGGTTTTCTATTTTTATATTTGGATACAGGGCCTGTAACAATAACAAACGATTAGACTCACTTTTACTTCCTGTTATTTTAATAGCAGAATTTAATGTTTTGTTTTCTGGGGCTGATAAATGTAATTTCAATGTAAAAGACTTTAAGTGATTAAAAATAAGAACTTATTTTAATTTTTTATTATTGTGATGACGATCGTGATCTCTTTTTGTTTTAAGATCTAACTTTTTATCAAAAGCATCTTGCAAGTTTATACCTGTTTGGTTTGCAAGACAAAGCACAACAAACATAACATCTGCTAGTTCTTCACCTAAATCTTTATTTTTATCAGACTCTTTTTCGCTTTGTTCTCCGTATCTACGCGCAATAATACGTGCCACCTCACCTACTTCCTCTGTAAGCTGAGCCATATTTGTAAGCTCGTTAAAATAGCGAACTCCGTGTTCCTTAATCCAATTATCTACGGCTTCTTGTGCGTTTTCTATGTTCATTATATTTTTGTTAAAACTACCTTTTCGTTTTCTTTTTCCATTAAAATTTTAAAATAATCTTTTACAGCCGTGTAATATTCTGGCGTTAAAACCGCTTTATTTATTGACTTTTTAACCAATAAATGCACTTGATTATTCTTTTGATTAATACTGTATTTAAAAGATCCTAACTGATCTGGCAAACCAATATTTCTAGACTCAGGTAGAGTTTCAACTTTATATCCTGCAGGAATTTCAACTATAATTCTATAGGTTGTTTCTGATGGATAACTAAAATCTATAGGGTAGTTTCTTTTTTCTAACTTAAAAGGGTTGCTTTTAGATCTGTAAAAAAACATTGGAGAAAAATAAATTTTATCACCAATAACATCTGCCTGACTCTCTTTTACAAATTTATAACTTTCCAAGATTGGTTTACCTAAATCTAAGCTATTTTTTACTTCAAAATCAGATATTTCTATATCTAATGACTTTTCAATTTCATCGATATAACTTTCTTCGTCAGACTCATTGTAATTACGTCTGTAATCACTTGCATTATGAAGTTTAGCAACTTTTCTGTAAGACCCCGTCAAATCTCCATTATTTGTCAACTCTGTTGTCATCATAATAACTGAAGATGATTGCGAATTTGGATATAAATCTATTGTAGACGACAAACCATCCTTACCTATAATTCGACCTTCCCAATTAAGTACTCTTGTTGGAAGAACATTTGGCATACTATACATACTGGTTGCATCTAATAAAACTATCCCAGCACCTGTATCTATTGATGATATCACATAATTATAACCTTCTCTTGTTGGAAAAATAGGAACTCCGTTGCCCCTTGTACTAACCAACACAGGATTTGCATTTAAGCCTACATACCTAAACATGGAGGTTAGCATTAAGTTTATATCTGCAACATTACCAACACTTTCTTTATAAGCTTTACGTACTCCATTATATGTGTACTTACCATAAATACCATTCCACTTTACTTTACTTTTTACAAAATTATAAATTAATGCCGCTTTTTGTATTGGATCTGATGTTGAAGCTACTAATGCATCTATATCCTTATTATAATAGCCAGATTTGTTTAGCTCTACTCCAAAACTAGGACTATCATAAATTGTTTTTACAACGTCTTTCCAAGTTGAAGAGTAATACTTAGGAATACTATTTGGGTATTGCACATAAGAAAGTTCGTACTTTACGGCTGCTCTATAATTATCAATATTATTAATATAAGGTTCTTCTTTTAAAGCTGGTATATTAGTTAAACTATATATATGCCTGTCTTCTATAAAATTTATTTTATCATTATTAAAAGTTGTTGTTACTGTTTTAGATGGCATATCTGACCTTGTTTTACTCTTAATATTAACACTAGAGTTTACACTAGTCTTTTTAGGGTAAATACCCAAATACCCTTTAGAATTTAGTTTATACTTATAATATTCTGGAGAAGAAAAGCTAAACTCTAAATTGTTTACTGGTACACTATGTTGAAAAACAAATTCATCTACATTAAAAATAAAAGGAGAATTAACTTTATACCTGTATTCAATTACACTACCATCTTTAACGTTTGGCATAGTAAATTTTGTTTGGTCATAAAACTCTGACATCTCAGACTCAAAAATTCCATCCTTCTTTAATTTAGATTCTTCAATTTTATTACCAACAAGGTTATAAGTAACAGCCTTTAATCCTATTATTTTTTCTCTATTTCCTTGTGATGCTTTATAAAGTGGTATTGCTTTAGTTGCAAAATCATACCCTTCTTTATTATAAATTTTTACTCTTTCAAAAACTTCGGTTACTAGCTCAAAACCACTATTATCTAAATATCTAAAATAACATTTTTTACTTTTATACAAGTATGCTGCATTTGCTGACGAGTCTATTGGGTGACCTTTTTCTTTTAATTCTTTTAATGAAACTTTTCCAAAATCAAAATCTTGAGCAGAAATTAAGCTAATGGTTAAACTGAATAGTACTACTAAACTGTATTTTTTAATCATAATAAATTGGGTTATTTGGTTGTGGGGTTTTAGCTAACTTTTGGTTTATTTTTTCGCTAAAACAATTTTAGTATTATCTAGTAATGATACTTTTTTTCTAAAGTCACGATAGTCTTTGTATTTCTCTTTTGGATAATATCCTTCTTTAATAAGTAATTTTCTTTTGTACTCTACATTTTTTAAGTCTTCTGATAACTTATAAGATACACTGTACATTCCAAATTCGTTTTCTATTGAAGTGTCATTAGGCATTGCCTCAACTTTAAAACTATTAGGAAGCAAAATATTAAACTCATCTTCATCTAAATAGCCTCTTTGTATTTCTAAAGGCAACTTTCTACTTCGGTACCTATCTGGTACTCCATTATTTCTATTTAATACATTTACCCTAAACAACAATCTCTCTCCGCTTACAGAAGCGTAGTTTACTGCCTCTAAACTATCTTTTTCTGTAAACACAATACTGTCTCTATTATTTAAAAAATTATAATTATTAATAGTTAAGTTGTTTATATAACTCCAGTAAGATGCATAATGCTTTTTAACATCAGTAGATGCCTTTCTTTCTATACTAAACCTATCATCATACTGTATTCCCTTTGTAGTAATAACTGCATCTGCAGAAATTGTTCCTGTATTAGACAATGTAATACGAGCTTCTGTTTTCTGATAATTATTTTCATTAACATAACTATCCGTTTGTACCAACTCACCTCCATCTGGCTTTATTACGTGTACCATTCTACCATCTGTAAAATCTCCTAAAAATCCAAATGGATGTATCTGAGACGTACAATCAATCCAATAATACTTATCACTGCTTTCTATTGCTAAAATTACATGGTTACCTTCTGCCAGTGATGCAAAATCTTTTTTAAAACTTTCTTTATAATTACCAGCCTCTACGTGAGTATAAAATGCTTTTACGCCAACTGCCTGTAATAAGGCCATTGTGTAATTAGATAATCCTTTACAATCTCCATACTTTACCCTATCTACATCTAAAGCAGATATAGGCTGCATACCTCCAATACCTACCTGTACACTTATATACCTTGTATTATCCTGCACATACTTATATACAATTTTTGCTTTTTCAATATCGGATTTAGCTTCTTTTGTTAATGATTTTATTGTATTTATGGTAGATTCTGGTAACTTATCTCTATTAACTAATAAATTAGAGTACATCCATTTACCTAAATCTTGCCAAGATTTTATTGAAGCATCGTAACCACCATATGTAAAGTTTATAGGTCTTATTTGCAGTTGTGGTGAAATCTTATGAAAAGCCGGACTTAAACTTTCTTTTTTTAATGCAGGTATATTTTTTACTGTATAAGAAGTACTTCCATTTTTTATTATTTTTTCAACATCTAAACCTGTCAAATTCTGCTCCTTAACTTCTGGCTTAAAGCTTTCATCATCATAAGTTAATGTGATACTACTTTTTTCTGTACTTAAATAAAATGAATCTAAAAAGTACCAAGTAGGTATTAATTCACCAGTATTAGAGTTGGTGTACTCATAAGTAAACTCCATTGTGTAAGGGTAAGCTATTGGAGTATAGTCTAAATATTTTACTCTGGAGTCTGAGTATAATGTACTACCGCTTACTGCACTAACATCTTTAAAGTCTTTTTCTTTAAACTTACCTATTTGTTTACCAAACTGATTGTATACTAAGGCCTGTACAGAAACTACTTTCCTGTCTAAATCATACCCCACAGACGCATGTGTTGCACCATTTCCATACTTATTTAAAACAGTAACAATTCGTCTTAATTTAATACTCATTTTAGTTTTAGAACTAATATGAATATCCATTTGATCTAACCTAACAACAGCATTTGCATTTTTGGTTAAATTGGAATTAATTAATAAAGACTGATGATTAATTTCTTGTGCTTCAGATAGTTGTATGCAAAGAAATAATATAAAGAAAAAAAATACTCTCATTGGTTGGTTTTGGTTGAGCCTAAATTAATAAAAACCCTTAAAAAACCTACAAAAATATATACGATTATTCTTTATTTTTTGTATCCATTATTATTGTTACAGGGCCATCATTAAGTAAATCTACTTTCATATCTGCGCCAAAGACACCTGTGCCCACAGACTTACCCATAGTAGTTTCTAATTGCTTAACAAAAGTAACATATAAAGGTTTTGCAAGTTCTGGCTTTGCTGCTTTTATATAAGAAGGTCTATTACCTTTTTTTGTTGCAGCGTGTAGTGTAAACTGGCTTACAACTATTACATCTCCTTTACTATCTAAAAGAGAGTTATTCATTACTCCGTTTTCGTCATTAAAAATTCTGAGATTTGCAATTTTACGAGTCAACCAATCTATGTCTTCTTTAGTATCTTCTGCTTCTATTCCTAATAAAATTAAAAGACCTGAATCTATTTTAGAAATTAGTTTTTCGTTAACAGTAACACTTGCTCTTGTTACTCTTTGTATTACTGCTCTCATTTTTTTTCTCCGTAAATATCCTGTCTGTAGTTTTCCTCTTCACCTGTAATCATTTGTACATAACTTTTATACCTGCTCCAAGCAACTTCATCATTCTCTAACGCATCTTTTACAGCACACTTGGGCTCATCTATATGCAAGCAGTTATTAAACTTACATTCACTTTTTAAAGCAAAAAACTCAGGAAAATAGTCACCTATCTCCTCTTTTTCCATATCTACTATTCCAAAACCACGTATACCAGGTGTGTCTATAATTTGAGCTCCAAAATCCAAATCGTACATTTCTGCAAATGTTGTGGTGTGCTGCCCTTGCATATGCTGTTCAGATATTTCTTTGGTTTTTATATTTAAATCTTTATCTATAGTATTTACCAAGGTAGATTTACCTACACCAGAATGACCAGAAAACATACTTATTTTTCCTTTCATCATTTCTTTTACCTTATCTACGTTTTTACCTGTTTTTGCAGAAATACCTACGCAAGTATAACCAATACTACGGTACAATGCGGCTAAATATTTAACATCTAAAAGCTCATCTTCGTTATAGGAATCTATCTTATTAAATAATAGAACTGCAGGTATGCCATAAGCTTCCGCCGTCACTAAAAAACGATCTATAAAACTTGTAAATGTTTGCGGATTATTTAACGTTATCATTAAAAAAACCTGATCTAAGTTAGATGCAATTATATGTGTTTGCTTAGATAAGTTTACAGACTTACGTACAATGTAATTTTTGCGGTCTTTAATTTCTGTAATGGTTGCATTGGTTTCATCTCCACTTTTTTCAAGCTCAAAAACAACTTTATCTCCTACTGCAATAGGATTGGTACTTTTTATACCTTTTAAACGGAACTTACCTTTTATCCTACAGTCATAAAACACACCATCATCTGTTTTTACAGTGTACCAACTTCCAGTAGATTTATAAACAGTTCCTATCATTTTGTATTCTTTATTTTACTTTCTTTTTACAAAGAAACAATATATGTGTTATACTACAGTCTTTTTTTTATCGTTAAAAAAATATATAAACAACAAACAAATTAACAATTATGAAAAAATTATTATTTTTTGCATTTATCCTTTGCTTATCAACGGTAGATTTATCTGCCCAACAATTTAAAGTTATTACTAGTGTTGAGTCTATTGTTCCTAACGGATTAGGAAGATCTAGAATAATTTCTGCCAACGAAGAGAAAGATTACAAAGAGTATACTTCTACACAGACTGAAGAAGATAATACAAGGAACAAATCTAAAAGAGGTGATATTAGAGTTAAAGGTTTTGATGAAACTAAATTACTTAACTTTTATAACATCGGTGGAATCAGATTTCAAAATATAGCTGCTAATGACGCCATTATAACTTCAAAAATTAATGCAATGGTTGCAGAAGGTTGGGAGCTAGCCTTTGTAACTAGTGCTGTAGAAAGTGAAGCTGGTAAAGGTGATGGTAAAGGTATTTTTATTACCAGATATATTTTTAAGAAAAAATAATTTATTAAACCTTTTTATAAAAATCCCGATGCATTTTACATCGGGATTTTTTTATCTCTAAAATTATCCTTTAATAATTTTTTCTTGGTGGTTTATAGACTCTTGGTGTATTGCTTTAAACATTTTTAAAACAAACTCTTCACTTAAGCCTTTAGACTCACCTTCTAAAATCATAGCTCCTAAAATTTCGTTCCATCTTGTAGATTGCAAAACAGCAACGTTTTTTTCTTTTTTAAGCGCTCCAATTCCGTCAGAAATTTTCATTCTTTTTCCTAAAGTTTCAATTAACTGTGCATCAATAACATCTATTTGTGCACGTAAATTACTTAAATCTTTATTGTATTCCGCTTCAGGATCTGATTCTTTTCTTATTTTTAAATCGCGCATAATTTGCACTAATTTTTCTGGTGTTACTTGTTGTGCAGCATCACTCCATGCATTATCTGGGTCAAAGTGAGTTTCTACCATTAATCCATCAAAATTAAGATCTAATGCTGTTTGTGACACATCAAAAATCATATCTCTATTTCCTGTAATATGAGACGGATCGTTAATTAATGGTAAATCTGGAAATCTATTTTTAAACTCAATAGCCAGTTGCCATTCTGGTATGTTTCTATATTTTGTTTTCTCGTAAGTAGAAAAACCTCTGTGTATTGCACCTAAATTTTTAATTCCCGCAGTATGTAAACGCTCTATACCACCTAACCACAAAGATAAGTCTGGGTTAATTGGGTTTTTTACCAATACAATTTTATCTGTACCCGCTAAAGCATCTGCAATTTCTTGCATGATAAACGGACTTACAGATGTACGCGCACCAATCCATAATAAGTCTATATCATGTTCTAATGCCAATTCTACGTGGGCTCTATTTGCAACCTCCGTACAGGTTTTCATTCCTGTTTCTTCTTTTACTTTTTGCAACCACTTAAGACCTAACAAGCCTACACCTTCAAAATTCCCTGGACGAGTTCTTGGCTTCCAAATACCTGCTCTATAATAACTTACATCGGTATCTTTTAATTGATGAGCAATTTTTAAAACTTGCTCTTCTGTTTCAGCACTACACGGCCCTGCTATTACTAGTGGATGATCTAGTTTCATGTCATCCAACCATGTTCTCATTTCTTTTGAATTTTCCATCTTTACTTAATTTTTATTCTGGGGTATTCCGTTTAATATTTCTTTTATTTTGTTTGCGTTTTCCATTTCATCATAAATACCTTTATAATTGTCTTCTTCAATCATTTTTTTAAAGGCATTTAAATTCTGAATATATTCTTCTAATGTTTCTAAAACATTGGTTTTATTCTGCTTAAAAATTGGCGTCCACATTGCTGGCGAACTTTTTGCCAAACGTACTGTACTCTCAAATCCACTGCCCGCCATATCAAATATATCACGTTCATTTTTTTCTTTCTCAATAACCGTCTTTCCTAACATAAAAGAGCTAATATGAGATAAATGAGACACGTATGCTATGTGTTTATCATGCGCTTCTACATTCATATATCTTATGCGCATTCCCATTTCTCTAAAAAGTTCTAAAGCCTTTTCCTGCAACTTAAATGCTGTTTTCTCTACTTCACAAATAATATTTGTTTTGCCTTTAAACAGGTTTTCTATAGCTGCAGATGGTCCAGAAAATTCTGTTCCTGCAATTGGGTGGCACGCAATAAAATTTCTTCTTTTAGGATGATTTTCTACTTGTTTACAAATTAAACCTTTAGTAGACCCCGCATCTAAAACAATAGCATCATCAGTAATTGCATCTAATATTTTTGGCAATTCTACCACCATAACATCTACAGGTATACTCACAATTACAACATCTGCCAATTCCAAGTCTTGATAACTTGCCTTTTGGTCTATTACACCTAAAGACAATGCTTCTTCTACGTGTGCATCATTAATATCTACACCATAAATTTTAGCATCAGCATTTATCCTTTTAATATCCTTGGCCATTGAGCCACCTATTAATCCTATGCCAATTATAAATACGTTCATTACTTATTTTATATGATACAAAAGCTATTGGTCGTAATATAAACTTTAACCAAACTCACTTTTAACTTCTTTATTTAAATCTACTTATTGCTTCTCTTATTTTTTCTTGTGTAACACATAAAGAAAAGCGTATATAACCTTCTCCATTACTACCAAAAATTGTTCCTGGCGTTATAAATACATCTTTACTATATAACACGTCATCTATAAACTCTTCTGATGAAACACTACCGGCTGGCAACTTTGCCCATACAAACATTCCTACTGCATTTTTATCATAAGTACAATTTAATTTATCTGCTAACTGAAAAATTAAATCTCTACGGGTAGCGTATATTTCATTTAATTCTGCAAACCAATCTTTACTACTTTTTAATGCTGCAATAGCTCCTTTTTGTATGCCGTAAAACATACCAGAATCCATATTACTTTTTACTTTTAATACCGCGTTTAAATGTTCTGCGCTACCCAAAACCATACCCACACGCCAGCCTGCCATATTAAAAGTTTTACTAAGCGAGTTTAATTCTAAAGCACAATCTTTAGCATTTTCTATACTTAATATACTTGTTGGCGCATTGTTTAAAACAAAACTATATGGATTGTCATTTACCAATAAAATATTGTTTTTTAAAGCAAATGCAACTAGCTTCTGCAACTGTTCTTTTGTTGCAACAGCACCTGTAGGCATATGCGGGTAACATACCCACATTATTTTTACCTTAGACAAATCTTGTTCTTCTAAAGCGTCTAAATCTGGAAACCAATTATTTTCCGCTACCAAGTCATAATACTTAGGCTCTGCTCCTACTAAATTTGTAACAGATGTATACGTTGGGTAACCTGGATTTGGAATTAATGCTGCATCACCTACATTTAAAAAAGCCATACTAATATGTAAAATACCTTCTTTAGAACCCATTAATGGTAAAATTTCATTAACTGGATCTGCTGTAACATTAAAGTTAGCTTTGTAAAAAGCCGCCATACTTTCTCTTAACTCTGGTAAGCCTTGGTAACTTTGGTACTGGTGTGCACCTGCATCTTCTACTGCATTTTTTATAGCATCTACCACTATTGCAGAAGGCGCTAAATCTGGACTACCAATTCCCATATTTATTATAGGTTTACCGTCTGCCATTAAACCACGTACTTCTCTAAGTTTTTTAGAAAAATAATATTCTTGTATTTGTTCTAGTCTATCTGCAGTTTTCATTCTCTTCCGTTTTTGTATTCACCTAAAATTTTAAATTCTTCTGCCATTATCTCTAGCAATGCTTTGGCTTTTTTATAGTCTTTATACTTTAAAAAAGTAACATCTACAAAGAACGAATACTTCCAAGGTTGTTCTATTACTGGTAGTGATTGTATTTTTGTTAAGTTTAGGTTACAATCACTCATCACATTTAAAACGGCTGCCAAACTCCCACGCTTATGATCTAAAACAAAACGTAATGATGCCTTATTTATCTCTTCCTCTGGCAACTCTTTATTTTCTTTTTTAAGAATGATAAAACGGGTTGCATTATTAGAAATAGTTTGTATTTCTGATGCTACAACTTCTAAATTGTATAATTCTGATGCAACTTTTGGCGCAATAGCCGCAATACCTTTTAAATTATCTTTTTCTATACGCTGTGCAGTTTCTGCAGTATCTACAGATTCTACCAACTTAATGTGCGAGTACGCTTTTAAAAAATCTTTACACTGCAATAAAGCCATTGGGTGCGAGTGCACTTCTTTTATATCTTCAATTTTTTGACCTTTTAAAGCCATTAAATGATGATGAATATTAAGATAGTGCTCACCAATAACGTGTAAATCGTTATTGTAAACAAGCGCATAATTAGGAATTATAGAACCCGCAATAGAGTTTTCTATAGCCATAACCGCCTTGTCTGCGTAACCAGTCATTAATTGGTGAATTAACTCATCAAAAGAAAGACATTCTACCAACTGCACATCCTCACCAAAAAACTCATTAGCTACTTGGTGGTGATTAGACCCCTTTATACCTTGTATTGCAATTTTTAATGCCATTTCTTTTTATCTACTTAAACGTCAATTTTTCGCATAAAAAAAGTCCCGTTATATACGGGACTTTAATTTATATCTATATTTAAAATATACTACAACAGTCCCGCACCTCTCTTAAAAAAGAAGTAAAAATAAAAACCGTTCCAGAAATATCTTGTATTCATTATTCTTGTATTATACGGCTAAGGTAATTATTAAATTTAAAAAACAAATTTTATTATTATTTTTTTTCACTCTTCTCACATTATTTAATATAACAATAATTTTTTTAACAAATAATTAAGATATCAATTTTTTAAAACGTTAAAATTCCGTTAATCGTAATTAACTTAACACCAAAAAAAGGCTTATAATTCCTATTCCTTTTAAAAACAAAATTCACTTATTTACGTTATTTTTGATAAAAAAATATAAGTATGTCTATTTCCGTACAAAACATCAGTAAAACTTTTGGAAGCCAAAAAGCATTAGATAACGTTTCTTTCGCCATAAATAAGGGAGAAATTGTTGGCTTTTTAGGCCCTAATGGAGCTGGTAAGTCTACACTTATGAAAATACTTACTACTTATATTTTAGCAGATAGCGGAGAAGCTGCTGTAAACGAATTTAGTGTTGCAGACAGAATTAACGTTCAAAAAAGTATTGGATACTTACCAGAGCACAATCCTTTGTACTTAGATATGTATGTAAAAGAGTACTTAGCTTTTAACGCAAATGTATATAAGGTATCTAAAGCAAGAATTGCTGAAGTTATAGAACAAACTGGTTTAACTCCTGAAGCTCACAAAAAAATAGACCAACTATCTAAAGGATACAGACAACGTGTTGGTTTAGCTGCTGCTTTACTGCACAATCCTGAAGTTTTAATTTTAGATGAACCTACAACTGGTTTAGATCCTAATCAATTATTAGAAATACGTAAACTGATTAAAGAGATTGGCAAAGAAAAAACCATTTTACTATCTACCCATATTATGAAAGAGGTAGAAGCCGTTTGTGACCGTGTTGTAATTATTAATAAAGGTGTAGTTGTAGCTGATAAAAAATTAACTGACTTAAGAGACGCTAAAGAACAAATTATAGAAGTAGAATTTGATTATAGGGTTGAAGAGCAATTACTAAACAGGTTGCCAAATGTGGTTGCTGTTAAAAACACTGCTGGTTTTGTGTATGAAATTACTTTTAATACAGATGTAGATATGCGCCCTGCTGTATTTGACTTTGCTCACGACAACGAATTAAAAACATTACAACTTAGCCGTAAAAACAAAAACTTAGAAAGTTTATTTACTGAGATTACAGGGTAGACTCATTTGCTTTTTCTACAAACTCCAATACAATTTCATCTAAAACATCTTGTATATTAGGATTTGTACAATTGGTTAGTATGCTTATTACTAAACCTTGTTTAGGGTACACAAAAAAGTTAGAGTAGCCGCCTACGCCATTACCAATATGGCCATAGTACGCATTACCTTTTTTATCTGTGCTTACTTGCCAACCTAAACCGTAATAGGTAGACTCGCCATTTACTTCTTGTGCTGTTAAAAATTGTTGCTGTGTAGTTTCTTGTAAAAAATCACCTTTTAAATATGCGTTTCCTAGTTTTACAATATCTGTAGTTGTAGATAAAAATCCGCCACCAGCAAGCTTGTAATAATTATTTACTTCCAATGCTTTTCTAAAACCAAGTCTTTTTTGAGAGTAAAATGCTGTTGTATTTAAAACAGGTTCCTCTTTTACCTCTGCATATGTATTTTGCATTTGCAAAGGCTCTAAAACTTTTTTTTGCACATATTCTTCAAAAGGTACACCACTTGCCTCTTGCATAACTAATGACAATAAAACCCAATCATAACTATTGTAATGGTAATTTGTTCCTGGTTTAAAAAGTAAATCATCATCCTTAAAAATAGCAATACTCTCTTTAATAGTATATGGCATATTTAAACCATACTCTTTACCTTTGTAACCACGTATACCTGCGGTATGACTAGCCAATTGCCTAATTGTAAAGTCGTACTTTTTTTTAGGATAATAAGGAACATAGGTATAAAAAGACTCTTCTAAATCTATTAAACCATCTTGCACCATAATAGCTAATGCAGTTGCTGCAATGGGTTTAGACACACTAGCAATTCTAAATACAGAATCGTCTGGGTTTATAGGTGTTTTATTATCTAAGTTAGAAAACCCATATCCCTTATTAAAAATAGTTTTATTGTGTTGTGTAGCCTTAATTGCAATACCTGGAATTTTGGAATTATTTACCAACGATTGCAGTAACTCATCAACCTTACTGTAATTAATATTATTAGCAACACCATTATCTTTAGAACTGCTAATTCTTTTTGTAAAATAAGATAAGAATCTTTTAAAACTCAATGTAAAACAACTTTAGTTATTACTCTTTAAAGATAAGCTTTCCTTTGTAAAGCTCTTCTACATTTATATTAGCTGGCTTATAATAACTAATAACATCACCAACACCTCTAATTGTACCAGATATACTCTCTTGCGGATTTACCAATATATCGTTAGAGCTTCTGTGGTTTACATTTACACTTTTAGTTATTAAATTTTCTGCATTAAGCCTAGAGTCACCTGCTGCAAAAACGACATTTAAACTTTCTGCCGTTCCTTTCAAATCAAAATAAGCAGCACCGTTAGAAACTATAGACACTTTAGCATCTAACAACTCTAAAGTAAAAGATCCGGTAGTAAAGTCTGCTTCAGAATCTCCAAAATCTTCAGATAAAAGAGCTAAACTTGGATAACTTAAAACCCCATCACTACTAATATCAAAACCAGTACTACTACGTATAGATGTTAAGTTTGGCGCGGTAACATAAAAAGTAGTTAAACCATAGTCTCTAGTAAAATTACATCCGTTTGTATTGGTAAGTATCAATTTACCATCTACAACTTTAGCATCAATATCACTACGCAAATATTCTCCTGTTTCTACCTCAACCTTTTGTACTGGACCTTCTTTTATAACTAAAGCTGAATTTTCAAAAACAGTAATAGTTGTAAAAGGTTCTACCACAATTTCTTCTCTTATGATATCGCCTGCATTCTGGAAACAATCAGATGCATTTTCGCTATTACAACCATACACTAAAACAAGTGTTAAAGTGTATAGCAAAATTGATTTAGTTGTAATTTGCAATCCTATATTTTTAATCTGTCTTCTTGTAATCATCTTCATATTTTTAAAAACGGATTCCAACTCCAAATTCCACTGCCTCTGCTTTAGCTGCGTGAGATTTTAAAGTTACAGCTGCAAACATTTTATCGCCAAAGTAACGTTTCAATCCCATTCTGTTGTACATTCTTCCTTCAAAATCAAACGGATAATACACATAATAACCTAACTGTGTTACTACAGACATTTGGTTAATATATAACTCGTGACCAACAAAAACACCTACACGTTTATAATCGTCATTAGCATCTACATTTTTCTCTGGAAAAGCAATAGAATTGTATGTTATTAACTCCTTTAAAAACTTAGAAAAGAAAACATCTGCACCTAACTGAAACCCACTTTTTCTGCCAATCCTTTTATCTGCATAAGCCGATAAAATATAAAAAGGAGACTGTCCTAAACCAATAACATCACTCTCATTAACACCTCCTCTAAAGGCAACATTTAAGTGTATAGGTTGGTTGTAATTTGTAGTATCTGTAATGGTCTTATATGGTAATTTCTCACCTCCATCTAAGTCATACGTTAAACCTGCATTTAATGCAATGGTGTTTGTAGATGTATTTGGCGCCTTAAAATTTGCATTAGAATAGTGTACCAATGTTAGCCCGGCTTTAAAACCCAAACCTTTATAAATATTTTCTTTATGGTAATTAACCATTGCGTAAGTACTACTTAAAATATCAGACCCATATGCATTGTTTCTAAAGTTAGTTACTTTATCATAAGGGTTTGTAGTATAGGCAATACCTTGCCCCACTCTAAGCTGTACATTTCTCTTAAAAAAATAGAAGTTATAATGTGCATACGCACCATAGTTTTTACCCAAGGTGCTATTATTCATATCTTGGTAAATAAACGAGTACCCTAAATCTGGATAATTGTACAATTGTTCCCAAGCCTCATCTCCAAAAGTTTTTTTATTGTAACTTAAAATTAAACCAGCCGGATGCGCAGATATTAAGTGTGCAATACTATTATTATGTAATGCAATAGAGCCGTAAAACTGACTAGCATCTATTACTATTTTACTTTTCTGCTGGGCAAAACATCCCACAGAAAATAAAGCAACAAAAAGGATTCTTATATTCATTGCGTGCAAAAATAGCAATTTTACATCCACAGCAAATCTTTATAAGCTAATACTTACAAAATTTAAAAAAGTTCCTTTGCTATTGCCTTAATATTATCAGACTTACCCATAGAGTAGTAGTGCAATACAGGTACACCTGCTGCTTTTAACTCCTTAGATTGTTGCACTGCCCAATCTATACCAACTTGGCGTACTGCTTTATTATCCTTACAGTCTTCAACAGCATCTACTAAATCTTGTGGCACATCAATTTTAAAAACTTGTGGTAGTAATTGTAAATGTTTTTTAACAGCAATTGGTTTTATACCTGGTATAATTGGCACATTAATTCCAAAATCCTTAGCTGCTTTTACAAACTCAAAATACTTATTATTATCAAAAAACATTTGTGTAACTACGTAATCTGCACCAGCATCTACTTTTTGTTTTAAGCGTTTTAAGTCTGTTAATAAAGATGGTGCTTCCATATGTTTTTCTGGGTAACCTGCAACCCCAATACAAAAATCAGCACAATTATCGGTCTCTATAACCTCATGTAAGTAAGATCCGCAATTAAGTTTCTGTATTTGATCTACCAAACTAACCGCATATTTATGCCCTCCTTTTGTAGGTTCAAAATACTGCTCTTCTCGCATAGCATCTCCTCGTAATGCCATAACATTATCAATACCCAAATAATGGCAATCTACTAACAAATACTCGGTTTCTTCTCTAGTAAAACCACCACATAGAACATGTGGCACGGTATCTACATCATACTTGTGTTTTATAGACGCACAAATACCCACAGTACCAGGTCTCATACGCGTAAGTTTTTTATCTAACAAACCATCACGGTCTATATAAATATACTCTTCTCTAGACGTAGTAACATCTATAAAGGGCGGTTTAAACTCCATTAAAGGATCTATATTTCCGTACAATTCCTGAATATTTCTACCCTTTACAGGCGGTATAATCTCAAAAGAAAACAATGTTTTTCCGTTTGCGTTTTTAATATGGTCGGTTACTTTCATTTTTATATTTTTTTGGCGTTCCTACGGTCGGGCTTTCGGTAGTCGCTTTTTATGGTAAAAAAAACCACAAAAGAGCTTCAACAATACCTTAATCCCTAACGCATCAACAAAACTTTAATCATCTGCAATATTTGGAGCAAGCCATTTTAAAGCCGTCTCTAACTCTATATTTTTTCTAGTTGCAAAATCTTCAACTTGATCTTCTTTTATTTTTCCTACTCCAAAATAACGTGCCTCTGGATTAGCAAAATAATACCCAGAAACCGATGCTGCTGGCCACATTGCCAAACTATCTGTAAGTTCTACACCAATAGTTTCTTTTACTTTTAAAATGTCCCAAATAGTAGGTTTTTCTAAATGATCTGGACAAGCAGGGTATCCTGGTGCAGGTCTAATACCTTTATACTCTTCTTTTATTAGAGCTTCGTTATCTAAAGTTTCATTACTAGCATATCCCCAATGAGTAGTTCTAATGTCTTTATGCAGGCATTCTGCAAAAGCCTCTGCTAGCCTATCTGCTAAAGCTTTTACCATGATAGAATTGTAATCGTCTAAATCTTTACGGTACTGCTCTGCAATTTCCTCTGCTCCAAAACCTGTACTAACACAAAAGCACCCCATGTAATCATCTACACCAGCATCTGTTGGCGCAATAAAATCTGCTAATGCAAAGTTTGGCTTACCAGCATACTTTTTTAATTGCTGACGCAAGGTTCTAAACGTATGTTTACCGTTTGGGGTATCTAGTTCAATATCATCATCATTAATTGTATTGGCCTTAAACAAACCAAAAATAGCTTTTGCAGTAAGCAATTTTTCATCAATAAGTTTTGTGAGCATTTCTTGCGCTTCAGCAAATAAATCTGTGGCTTGGGTACCTACAATTTCATCGGTTAAAATATCTGGAAATTTACCGTGCAACTCCCAGCTTCTAAAAAACGGAGTCCAATCTATAAACTCTACCAACTTACTTAAATCATATTCCTCTATAACTTGTATTCCAAGTGTATTTGGCTTTATAATTTCTGATGTTTTCCAATCTATTTTGTACTTGTTTTTACGTGCTGCATCTATAGGCAAATACTCTTTATGTTTCGTACGCTTTAAAAACTGTTTTCTAAACTCTTCGTAATCTAGTTTTATAGTCTCTTTGTATTTTTCTCCTGTTTCTTTTTGCAACAAATCACCAACAACGGTTACCGCTCTAGAGGCATCATTAACATATACCACAGCATTTTTATATTGCGGATCTATTTTTACGGCAGTATGTGCTTTGCTTGTAGTTGCACCTCCAATAAGCAATGGTACACTAAAATTTTGGCGTTCCATTTCTTTTGCTAAAAAGACCATTTCATCTAAAGACGGTGTTATTAACCCGCTTAAACCAATAACATCTACATTATGTTCTTTTGCTGCTTGTATAATTTTTTCTGGCGGCACCATTACCCCTAAATCTACAATCTCATAATTGTTACAAGCCAAAACAACACCCACAATATTTTTACCTATATCATGTACATCTCCTTTAACAGTAGCCATTAAAATTTTCCCAGCTGAAGAAGATCCTCCTTCTTGCGGATTTTTAAGCTTTTCCTCTTCTATGTAAGGCAATAAGTAAGCAACCGCTTTTTTCATTACTCGTGCCGACTTTACAACCTGTGGTAAAAACATTTTTCCGCTACCAAACAAGTCACCAACAACGTTCATCCCTGTCATTAAATGACCTTCTATAACCTCAATAGGTTTGTCTACACTTTGCCTAGCTGCTTCTACATCTTCTACAATATACTGGTCTATACCTTTTACCAAGGCTCTGGTTATACGGTTTTGTATAGGTTCTTCTCTCCAAGATAAATCTACCGTGCTTTCCTTTGCCTTGCCAACTACCGTATCTGCAAAATCTAGCAAACGCTCTGTAGCATCATCCCTACGGTCTAACATTACATCCTCTACACGCTCTAATAAATCTTTAGGAATATCATCATAAACCTCTAACATAGTAGGGTTAACAATTCCCATATTCATACCTGCCTGTATGGCGTGGTATAAAAACACCGAGTGCATAGCCTCACGTACAGGATTGTTACCTCTAAAAGAAAACGATACATTACTAACGCCACCACTTACACTACAATGCGGCAAATTCTCTTTTACCCAAGCCGTAGCTTCTATAAAGTCTATGGCGTTGCGTCTGTGCTCATCCATACCGGTGGCAACAGGAAAAATATTAAGATCAAAAATAATATCCTCTGGTGCAAAGTTTACTTTATTAACTAGAACGTCATAAGATCGTTTAGCTATTTCTATTCTACGCTCGTAATTATCTGCCTGACCAACCTCATCAAAGGCCATTACAATTACAGCTGCACCATAACGCTTAATAAGTTTTGCGTGGTGTATAAATTCTGCTTCGCCTTCTTTTAGACTAATAGAATTTACCACACACTTACCTTGTACAACTTGCAAACCAGCTTCTATAATTTCCCATTTAGAACTGTCTATCATTATAGGAACTCTAGAGATATCTGGTTCTGCAATAATTAGATTTAGGAACTTAACCATAGCCTCTTTGCCATCTATAAGTCCGTCATCCATATTAATGTCTATTATTTGAGCTCCACCATCTACTTGGTGACGCGCAATAGCCAAAGCTTCATCAAACTTTTCTTCTTTTATTAACCTTAAGAACTTTTTAGAACCAGCAACATTGGTACGCTCACCAACATTTATAAAATTGGTGTTTTCCGTAACAATTAAAGGTTCTAGTCCGGATAGTTTTAAGTATTTAGGTTTTTCATTTTTCATTACGATGCCATTTCTGCAGAAATACTTCTGGGTTTGTAATCTTTTGCTAAATTGGCAATTGCTGTAATATGTTCTGGTGTTGTACCGCAGCAACCACCAACAATGTTTACCAAACTCTTGTCTAAATATTCTTTTATTTGTGCAGCCATTTCCTCTGCAGTCTCATCATACTCTCCAAAGGCATTTGGCAATCCTGCGTTTGGATGTGCAGATACTCCAAAACTTGTTTTAGCTGCCAAAACCTCTAAATGAGGCACCAATTCGTTTGCCCCTAAAGCACAATTAAAACCAACAGTTAAAATAGAAATATGACTTATTGATATTAAAAAAGCTTCTGCTGTCTGTCCAGATAATGTTCTGCCAGAAGCATCTGTAATTGTACCACTTACCATTATAGGAACATCTATATTGCGTTCTTCTTTTACTTCTTCTATAGCAAATAATGCAGCCTTTGCATTAAGAGTATCAAAAATGGTTTCTACCAACAAAATATCTGAGCCACCATCTAGTAAAGCTTCTACTTGTAGTTTGTAGGCTATTCTAAGCTCATCAAAAGTAACACCTCTAAAACCTGGGTCGTTAACATCTGGAGACATACTTGCTGTTTTATTGGTAGGCCCTATACTACCTGCTACAAACCTTGGTTTGTGTGGTTCTTTTGCTGTAAACTCATCTGCTACTTGCTTTGCAATACGTGCCGACTCATAATTTAGCTCGTACACTAAATCTTCCATAAAGTAGTCTGCCATTGCTATGGTTGTACCAGAAAAAGTGTTGGTTTCTACAATATCTGCACCAGCGGCAAAATATTTGCGGTGTACCTCTGCTATAGCTTCTGGTTGAGTTAGGGAGAGTAAATCGTTATTACCTTGTAATGGGTGTTCCCAGTCTGCAAAACGCTCGCCTCTAAAATCTTCTTCTGTGAATTTGTAGCGCTGTAACATTGTACCCATTGCACCGTCTAGCACTAAAATTCTTTCTTTTAATATGTCTTGTATACTTTTCATTGTACCGTTTAATCTCTTTTTTGTGCGTTAGGGATTGATGCGGCATCTTTTTGGTGGCAACGGTTTGTAAAACCTGTTTGCTAAAACCAAAAAATACAGCAGAAAACCCGACCATTTGTGCTTGCAAACAAATGGAACGCTATAAATAAAATATCAAGTAAGGTAAATGAGATAAGACTGTGAATGTCTTTCTAATTTGTGAGTTATCTGCCGTGTTGTTTTGTAACAACGTAGTAGAATGTAGCACCTTCTTTAAATAAGAATAAAGGGTTGCTAAGGTTTCATAGGGTCTAATCCCTCCACCTTTCTTGATAACGTTTTCAGTCTATTAATGAACTAATTGAGCTACAAATTAACAGCACAACTTTTTTATAACCAAATATTGCTGGTAATTTTTAAGCCTACACGTGTTTTTTACACATATAGGCTTAAAATTGTAATATTTTTACGAAATGCTTTGTACAACTTCTTTTTTGGCTTCTTTTTTAGAACCATCAAAACCTTCTACACCACCTACGGTTGTGTATTTCATTACATAACGTTTACCTGGATTTATGCGTTGGTATGCACTTTGACACATTACGGCTGCTTCATGAAAACCAGATAAAATTAGTTTTAGTTTTCCTTTATAGGTGTTAACATCGCCAATTGCGTATACACCAGGAATGTTGGTTTGGTAGTCGTAAGAGTTGTCTACTTTTATGGCATTTTTCTCTATTTCTAATCCCCAATTTCCTATTGGACCTAATTTAGGTGATAGTCCAAATAAAGGAATAAAATTGTCTACTTCTACGTAGCTTTCTCCTTTTTCCTCGTCATTATATTTTACAACTACGGCCTCTAAATTATCGTCTCCGTATAGCTTGGTTACTTGTGCCTCTGTAAATAATTTTATTTTACCTGCTTTTGCAAGTTCTGATGCTTTTTCTACAGAATCTAAAGCGCCTCTAAACTCATTTCTACGGTGTACTAAAGATACTTCTGCTGCTACGTCTGCTAAAAAAATTGCCCAGTCTAATGCTGAATCTCCACCACCAGCAATAACAACTTTTTTGTCTCTGTATACTTCTGGATCTTTAATCATATAAGCAACACCTTTATCTTCAAAATTAAGAATGTTCTCTATTTGCGGTTTTCTAGGCTCAAAAGATCCTAAACCACCTGCAATTACAACTACCGGTGCATTATGCTTTGTTCCTTTATTTGTGGTTACTACAAAAGTACCATCGTCTAACTTATCTAAAGTATCTGCTCTTTCTGCTAATGTAAAACCAGGCTCAAAAGATTTTATTTGCTCCATTAGATTAGTAACCAAATCGCCTGCTAAAATTTCTGGAAAAGCAGGAATATCATAAATTGGTTTTTTAGGATATATCTCTGCACACTGTCCGCCTGGTTGCGGCAATGCATCTATTAAATGGCATTTAAGTTTTAACAAACCTGCCTCAAAAACGGTAAACAATCCTGTTGGTCCTGCGCCAATAATTAATATATCTGTCTTAATCATAATTTTAATTTAGTACTTACTAATGAGTATTTATCCTCATTCTAATGTTTTAATTATTTTCTTTTTTATCTACTAAGGAACTTGTAATCTGATTCATTTTATCTACTTTTTCTTCAAAATCTCCTTTTATGGTTTTCCTGTAATCGTTTAAATTCTGAACCATTTTACTAATATCTTCTGGTATTACGTCTTCAAAAAACTGACGCAAACGTTTTGCAGTTGTTGGCGACTTACCGTTGGTAGAAATACCAATTTTTACATTGCCTTTGGTTACAATTCCGCCCATATAAAAATCGCAATACGGAGGATTATCTGCTACGTTTACCAATTTAAATTGTGCTCTACAATCTTTATACACTTGCACATTAACATCTACATTATCTGTAGTTGCTACTACCATATGTTTGCCATCTAAATAACTAACATTGTAAACATCTGTAATAGTTGTAACATTAAATTTATTTGCCAGTTGCAACGTTTTTTCTGCATACCAAGGAGACACCATTGTTACCACAGCATCTGGACTAGACTTGGTTAAAAAGCGTAGTTTTTCTTCTGCCACATTACCGCCACCTACTATTAGCACGTGTAGTTGAGACGTTTTTAAAAAAACTGGATATAAATTGTTACGTTCCATTACTTAATTTTTAGTGTTACTGTTTTGTTTACCTCATCAAAAATAACCAAATAACTGTACCACTTAATTTACTGCTGCTTCTTTTGTTTTTACTTCTTGTTGTACTTTATGCAATTGCGCTCTATGCCTAACAACATCACCAATTACAATAATTGCAGGATTAGACAACTCATTTTCTTGCACTACTTTTTCTATGGTTGATATGGTACCAACGCCAACTTTTTCGTTAACAGTTGTTCCGTTTTGTATAATAGACACAGGTGTTTCTGCTTTACCTTGTTGTTGAAACAGTTGTACAATTTCTGATAATTTACCCATACCCATTAAAATTACTACTGTTGCACTAGACTTTGCTGCCAAATGCACATCTGTAGATAATTTATGGTTTTTTGTTGTTCCAGTAATAACCCAAAAACTCTCTGAAGCTCCCCTTTTTGTTACTGGTATATTTTGAAAAGCTGGTACTGCTATTGAAGATGATATTCCTGGAACCATAGCAACAGCTACACCGTGACTAGCGGCATATTCCATTTCTTCTGAGCCACGACCAAAAATAAATGGGTCGCCACCTTTTAAACGTACTACATTACCGTGACTTTTTGCTCTACTTACAATAAGCTCGTTAATTTGATCTTGTTGGTACGCATAACACCCTTTTCTTTTACCTACAAAAATTTGCTCTGCACTTACTGCATACTCTAGCAACTCCTTATTCACCAAAGCATCAAACAAAACAACATCTGCATTTTGCAATGCTTTTATGGCTTTTAGCGTAATAAGCTCTGCATCTCCAGGACCTGCACCAACTACTGTAAGTAGTCCGTTTGTATTTTGTTTGTTTGCCATAATTTTAAGCTTCTGCTAATTCTTTTTCTCTAAACTTTTGCACTACCTCTAAAAATACTTTAGAATCTTTAAGGTATGCTTCTGCAAACTCTTGTGTTGGCTTGTTGCTTTTTATTTGCAAAGCCAAATCCTCAAAAGAAGTTTGTAACTCTATTAATCCGTTTGACACAAAATGGGTATCAAAATCTTTAATAATACTAATATGTGTGTTTGTTTTTGTGTTTTGTGCTGTAAGCAATGCTTTAGCAGAGTTTACCATTGCAGAATATGAATGAAAAATACTAGCAGACCATTTTTTATCTTCTAATGCCGTTGCAGCGTTTTCAATTTTTTCTTCACTTTCAAACAACAAGGTTGCTATTAAGTCTATAACCACACCTGCACACTCACCTACACCAATAGCTTTTTCATAACGTTCTGTATTTCCCCAGTCTATAAAATCTTCTTGAGTTAAATTATCTATAGCTGTAAGGTGTTTTAGAAAATCATAAAAATAATGCTCTCCTTTTTCTTTGTAATACTCAGTAAATGATTGTCCGTTTGCATTGGCATCAAAATCGTTTAAAATTAAACGCAATGCTTCTGGACCTCTTTTACTTGGTACTTTTACAACTTTATCTGCAAAAACACCATTACCATCACCTAAATTACCACCACCTAACAATACTTGTAAAGCAGGCGCTACTAGTTTATCTTTTGTACGCACAGACATTCCTTGAAAACCTATGTTTGCCATATTGTGCTGACCACAGGCATTCATACATCCACTAATTTTTATAACAACATCTTTATTGTTTATGTACTGTGGGTATTCTGCTGTAATAACACGCTCTAATTCTGCTGCAATACCAGTACTACTTGCAATACCTAAATTACACGTATCTGTACCAGGACAAGCAGTAATATCTGATGCTTTGTTATAACCTGCCTCTACAAAGCCAAGTTTTTCTAACTCTGTATAAAAGAAAGGAACTAACTCCTCTTTTACATACGGTATTAGTATGTTTTGGCGCAATGACAAACGAAATTCTCCGGCTGCATACGCATCTACTAAATCTGCTAATTGTCGTGCCTCTTCAATATAAAAATCTCCTAATTTTACTTTTATACCAATAGCTACATAGCCTTGTTGTTTTTGAGGCACAAGGTTTGTGCTTTTCCATTGCTCAAAAGCAGTTCTATTATTAATAGCTACCTCTGGAGCTTTAGCATCTGCAACTTTTACCTTAGGATATGCATCTACATCTACAGGAAAAGAATTTTGCGGAATTGCATTTTGCTCTTCTTCTAACAATGCTCTAAATCCGTCTAGACCAATATCTTTAAGCAAAAACTTCATTCTGGCTTTTGCTCTACTTTTACGTTCACCATATCTATCAAAAACACGAATAACACCATCCATTAACGGAATAATTTTATCGGCCTCTAAAAAAGTATATAATTCTTCTGCGTGACGTGGCTGCGAACCTAAACCACCTGCTAAAAGCACTTTAAAACCTCTAACTCCGTTTTCAATTTTAGCAATAAAACCAAGATCATGCATATAAGAAAGTCCTGTATCTGTATCACTAGAAGAGAAAGAAACTTTAAATTTTCTTCCCATTTCTTGACTAATAGGGTTTCTTAAAAAGTATTGAAACATTGCGTGTGCATATGGAGATACATCAAAAGGTTCATCTACATCTATACCTGCAGTTTCACTAGCAGTTATATTACGTACTGCATTACCACAAGCTTCTCTAATTGTAATATCATCCTTTGCTAGTTGTGCCCAAAGCTCTGGTGTACGCTCTATATCTACATAATGTATTTGTATATCTTGACGCG
Organism: Cellulophaga sp.; assembly: GCF_039943695.1. Lineage (NCBI taxonomy): Bacteria > Pseudomonadati > Bacteroidota > Flavobacteriia > Flavobacteriales > Flavobacteriaceae > Cellulophaga > Cellulophaga sp. Next base: position 24,734 of record NZ_JBDVAA010000192.1, read on the forward strand.
TAGTAATGTGCAAGCGTCCTGTAGAATATTCTTCAGATACATCACAAATACGCTTAAGCTGTGTAGATGTTACTTTACCATATGGCAATTTTATACGAATCATTTGTACGCCTGGCTGACGCTGACCATATATACCACGAGCCAAACGCAAACTTCTAAACTTTTCTTCGTCTAACTTACCGTCATTAAACTGTCTAATTTTAGCTTCTAAATCTATAATATCTTTAGCTACTACTGGGTTTTCTATTTCTGTTCTAAAACTTTGCATTTGCTTGTGATTATGGCTTTTTTTATAATTACTATTATCCTATAGATATAATAGGATTTTAGACAAAAAAGTGCTTAAAATAAACACTCTTTACTATATCTTTTGGCTTAATTTATAAATCCTGCACCAGCCGTTGTATTGGTTTGCGCATCAATTAAAATAAAAGCTCCGTTAGATTTATTATCGTTATAACTATCAAAATAAATAGGCTTACTAAGTTTTATACTCACTTCTCCTATTTCATTTAAAGATAGCTTGTTATTGTTTTCCTGTTCACCAGTATAATCTGTTGCTATAACACTGTTTATGCTATCTATCTTAGATAATACACGGTTGGTGTTGTGTTGTACTATATACTTTGTTCCTGGCACTAGGTTTTTACTATCCATCCAACAAACTGTAGCGGTAACCTGCTTTTCAATTTTAGGAAGCTCATTTGTTTTAACAAGCATATCTCCTCTTGTAATGTTAATATCATCTTCTAAAGTGATATTAACAGAACTACCTGCTGGTGCCTCATTATAAGTCTTATCAAAAAAGAATATCTCTTTTATTTTAGACTGAGTTAAAGAAGGTAAAACAGTTACAGCATCTCCTACTTTTAAGCTTCCACCTGTAATTTTACCTGCATAGCCTCTAAAATCGTGAAACTCATCTGTTTTTGGCCTGATTACGGTTTGCACAGGAAAACGTACTTTACCAGCATCATATACATCTTGCGCCTCTAATTCTTCTAAATGCCCTAAAATTGTATCACCATTGTACCAAGACATTGCATCTGTTTTGTCTACAATATTATCCCCTTTAAGTGCGCTTACAGGTATGTAACTTACAATTTGTTCTGCATAAGTACTTTTTGCATTTAAGGCTTCAAAATCTTTTTTGATATTATTAAATACCTCTTCAGAATAGTCTACCAAATCCATTTTATTAACAGCAACTATTACGTTTTTAACACGTAATAAATTATTGATAAAAAAGTGTCGGTATGTTTGTTCTATAACTCCTTTTCTGGCATCTATTAAAATAATAGCCACCTGAGATGTTGATGCACCTGTAACCATATTTCTGGTATACTCTACGTGACCAGGAGTATCTGCAATAATGTAACTCTTTGTTGGTGTTGAAAAATAGATATGAGCAACATCTATAGTAATACCTTGCTCACGTTCTGCAACTAAACCATCTGTAGCTAATGAAAAATCTAGGTAATCATACCCACGTTGTTCACTGCTCTTTTTTATGGCCTCTAATTTATCTTCAGTAAGCGATTTTGTATCGTAAAGTAACCTACCAATTAAGGTACTTTTACCATCATCTACACTACCTGCTGTTGCTATTTTTAGTACGTTCATTTTATGTGTATTAAGTATAAAGTAGCAAGTACAAAGACTTTGTTACTCTTACTTTTTTATTTTAAACTTCTTTTTAACTTATATACTTTAGACTAAGTACGCTGTACTTTTTAAAAGTATCCTTGTTGTTTTCTTTTTTCCATAGCAGCCTCGGAGCGCTTGTCATCTATACGTGCTCCACGTTCAGATATTTTAGAATCTCTAATTTCTTCTACTACTTTATCTATAGAATCCGCTTTAGATAAAACTGCTGCCGTACAAGACATATCACCAACGGTTCTAAATCTTACCCAACGTTCCTCTACTACCTCATCTTCGGCTCTAAAAACAACATCATCTTCTGCAGACCAGATTAAACCATCTCTTAAAAAGATGTTTCTTTTGTGTGCAAAATAAATAGATGGAATTTCAATTTGTTCTTTTTGAATATAGCTCCACACATCTAATTCTGTCCAGTTACTAATAGGAAAAACACGTACATTTTGTCCTATTTCTATAGTACCGTTTAACATATCAAACAATTCTGGTCTCTGGTTCTTTTCATCCCATTGTCCAAAATCATCACGAACAGAAAAAATACGTTCTTTTGCTCTGGCTTTTTCCTCATCTCTACGAGCACCACCAATACAAGCATCAAACTTAAATTCTTCAATAGCATCTAAAAGCGTGGTTGTTTGCAACATATTTCTACTTGCATACTTACCTGTTTCTTCTACTACTTTTCCTTGATCTATAGAATCTTGTACATTTCTAACAATAAGCTCTACGCCTAATTCCTTAGCCAATTTATCTCTAAATTCTATAGTCTCTGGGAAGTTGTGTCCTGTATCTATATGCATTAATGGAAAAGGAATTTTTGCTGGCCAAAATGCTTTTTGCGCCAAACGCACAAGCGTAATACTGTCTTTTCCTCCAGAAAATAACAAAACTGGCTTTTCAAACTGAGCTACTACTTCTCTAAAAATGTATATAGCTTCGTTTTCTAAAGCATTACCTAACCCTTGTAATGAAGTGCTAGTTGTTGTTTGTGATTTTATATCGTTTATCAATGTTTCCAAAATATTGGTGTTTTATTTTATATCTTTTTAAATCCTATTTTATCCTAAGTGTGCAAACCACACTCTCTATTTTCTAATACCTTAGTAGGATCAAAATATTTATGTTCATTTGGTAAATTACGTTCTGCTAAGTATGCATCTAATTGCGCATCTGACCAGTGGTAAAACGGACTAACTTTTAAAACTCCGTCTTTGCTTAAGCTTAAAATCCCTAAAGAATCTCTAAGTGCAGTTTGTCCTTTTCTTAGGTTAGTAAACCATACATCTGGCTTGTGTTCTGCCATAGCTCTTTTAAAAGGCTCTAACTTAACTTGCTCTGTAAACTCTTTATGCTTTGGATCGTCTATAGATGGTATACCCATTATAGCATCTCTATGAGCACTAGTTTGTAAAGGCACATATAGTTTTACGTTTAAATTTAATGTAGAAATTAACTCTTCTGCGTGCTTATATGTATTTGGCGTATTGTAACCAGTATCACACCAAACAACAGGAATATCTTTTTTAATTGCTGTAACTGCATTTAGTATAGCAACCTCATACGGTCTAAAATTAGTTGTAACTACAGCATTTCTTGCATATTCTACAGCCCAAGAAATAATTTCTTCTGGCGGAATACCTCTAAACTGAGCATTTAAATTTTTTATTATATCTTCTGTAAAACCCATTTTGCTATACTTATACGTTATTATTTACCCCACTTAATTGAATTCCAAACACGTTCGTGAAAAAAATACAATACCATTTTTGTAACTAATTCTATTAAACCAATAGAGAAAGCCAATTTTAATGTTCCTGTAACAAACCAAGAAATTAAAACCGTGTCTATTGTACCAACTACTCTCCAGCTAATAGACTTAACTATACTCCTTTTTGGACTCTCTGACTGTTTGTCTGACTTGTAACTTCCTTTAGAAGTTTCTTTATTTAAAATCAATTGATCAGCAATCATTTTGTTAATTTTTATTACCCTATTTAATTAGTAGGAATTACAAATGTAAAACTTTATATGACATAAGTTGTTAAAAAACGCATAAATCCTATGGTTTTAGTAGATTAATAAAAAATAAGAAGTTTTATTGATGAATCTGAAGTATCTGTAAGAGAACACAATAGAATAATTGTATCAAAAACAGTATTTACAAATTTAAAAAATGAAAATAGAAGCTTTAGATTAAGTCGTTAAGTGTTGTATTCCTATATATTTCTAGTGCACTGTCTCTTACCTTAAGCATTAATTTATGAACAGAACAAGTACCTTCATCTGGGCAGTCATCACACTTTTCATAAAAATTTAAACTAACACAGGGTACCATTGCAATAGGGCCTTCTAAAACTCTAATAACATCTGTCATTAAAATTTCTGCTGGTTCTTTTATAAGATAGTAACCACCACCTTTGCCTTTTTTAGATGACAAAACACCAGTTCTACGCAACATTAATAGTATACTCTCTAAAAATTTCTGAGAAATATTATTCTGTTGTGCAATTTCTCCAATAGGAACAGGATTCCTATCTTCTTTTTGAGCTAAATAAGTTAAGGCTTTTAGCCCGTATTTGGTTTTTTTGGATAGCATAGTACAAAGATAGGCAAAATTGGGATTTAAAAAAGTGCTGTTAAATACTGCAACTAATTTTAAATTAACCTTTTAATTAAATGCCTAAATATATACTTTATTGCTATAAATTATCCCAATGCTTGTTTTATATCTGCAATAATATCATCTATATGTTCTAAACCTACAGAAACTCTAACTGTACCATCTGTAATACCTACAGCTACCCTATCTTCTGCTGCCAGTTTGCTATGTGTTGTAGATGCTGGGTGAGTTACAATACTCCTAGAATCTCCTAAGTTTGCAGAAAGTGATAACAACTTTATAGCATTAAAAAATTCTTGTCCTGCTTGCAAACCTCCTTTTACTTCAAAAGCAACAATACAACCACCTGCTTTCATCTGTTTTATAGCTACTTTGTATTGTGGGTGCGATTTTAAAAAAGGGTATTTAACCCAGTTTACTTTTGGGTGCGCCTCTAAAAACTCTGCTAACTTTAATGCATTTTCAGAATGCCTATCTACTCTAATTGCTAATGTCTCTAGACTTTTAGACAATACCCACGCGTTAAAAGGAGACAATGCTGGCCCTGATATTCTAGAAAAACGATACACTTTATCTATTAGATCTGCACTACCAACCGTAATGCCTGCTAGTACACGACCTTGACCATCTATTAATTTTGTGCCAGAATGTATCACCAAATCTGCACCAAATTTTATAGGTTGTTGTAAATAAGGCGATGCAAAACAATTATCTATAATTAAAATAAGATTGTGTTTTTTAGCAATAGCTCCTAGTACTTCTAAATCTAAAATATCTACAGCAGGATTGGTAGGTGACTCTGCATATAAAATTTTAGTTTTTGGGGTGATTAAAGCCTCTATACTCTCTAAGTTATGAGCATCAAAGTAACTTGTAGTCACGTTCCATTTGGGGAAAAAGTTAACAAATAAACTATGCGTAGAGCCAAATATACTTTTAGATGAAATAATATGATCTCCACTTTCTACTAACGCAGCAAAGGTTGAAAATACAGCAGCCATACCAGAAGCAAAAGCAAAGCCAGTCTCTGCCCCTTCCATTTGGCATATTTTCTCTATAAATTCTGATGTATTAGGATTAGAATATCTAGAGTAAATGTTTCTATCCTTTTCCTCTGCAAAAGACGCACGCATATCTTCTGCATCCTCAAAAACATAACTAGATGTTAAATATAAAGGTGCCGAATGCTCTAAAAATTGTGAGCGTTCTATTTGTGTGCGTATTGCGTTGGTTTCAAATTTATTATCCATAGTATTCTTTTTGTTAGTGACTACCTACTTTTAGTCATTAGCGCTATATTCTATTTTCTTTACTCAATTCTCCTGTCTATTGTCCCTTACTTATCTCTAAACAAAAGCTATCCTTTTTCTGCAATTCTTAAAATATCTCCAAATACACCTCTTGCAGTTACGGCTGCACCAGCACCTGCTCCTTGTATTACTAATGGATTTTCTCCGTAAGACTCGGTATAAATTTCTATGATAGAATCTGAACCTTTTACTTGTCCCAATGCACTTTCTTTTGGCACAGAAACTAGCTTCACATCTAAAATTCCTTTTTCCTCCTGAAGATTACCGTGCAAATCGCCAACATAACGTAAAACGTGATTTGGTTTTTGGTCTGCTTTAATTTTGTCAAATTCGGTATCTAGAGCATCAGACTGACTTAAAAATTCTGTTTTACTACCTTCTCTTAATGCTTCTGGAATTAAATTTTGAATATTGATATCTGCAAACTCATTACTTAATTCTAACTCACGTGCTAAAATCAATAATTTTCTACCAACATCATTACCACATAAATCTTCACGCGGATCTGGCTCTGTGTAACCATTTTCCATAGCCTCTTTTAAAATAGCAGAAAAAGGTACATCTGCTTCAGAATACGTATTAAAAATATAGCTTAAAGATCCGGAGAACACCCCTTTAATTCTGGTAATATTTTCACCAGACAAATGCAATAACCTAATAGTATCTATTAAAGGTAAGCCTGCACCAACATTAGTTTCATACAAGTATTGCTTTTGATTTTTAGCTAATATTTCTCTAAGTTTTTTGTAATAATCAAACCCTAACGTATTTGCTATTTTGTTAGAAGAAACCAAGTCAAATCCGTTTTCTACTAAATCTACATAATTGGCTACAAAAGCTTCATTTGCAGTATTATCTATAGCAATTAAGTTTTCTAAATGATGTTTTTCTGCATACTCAAAAATATCTGCTAGCTCATAGGGTTTTCCTTTTTCATCTAACTTAGAAGTCCAATCTTCTCCAATTCCTTTTTTACTTAGTAATACTTTTTTAGAGTTGGCAACTGCAAAAACATTAAGGTTAACCCCTTTACGTTCTTCTATGGCTTTAGCAGATTTTAATAATTGCTCTATTAATGTACCACCAACAGTTCCGTGACCAAAAATGGCTATGTTTACTTTTTTAGCAACACCAAATATTTGTCCGTGCATTACATTTAAAGCTTTGTGTAAGCTAGATTTTTTAACTACCAAACTCACGTTTTTACCAGACACCGTATTATTAAACAACAATGGTACAATTTGGTTTTTTATTAATGCATTGTATGGTTTATGAAACGTACTTAAATCCTGACCTACAATAGATATTACAGACACATCTTTTTGTACAGTTATTAGGTTGATGTCTTTAGAGTAAAAATCTGAAGCAAACTCACGCTCTAAAACCTGCTTTGCTTTTTCTGCACTTTCTGCATCTACCACCAAACCAATTCCACGTTCTGATGAACCTTGGGAAATAATACTAACACTAATTTTTTCATCACCAAGAGTTTTAAATATACGCGCATCTATACCTGCTTTACCTAACAAACCACGGCCTTCTAAATTAATTAGCGCCACATTTTCTATAACAGAAAGTGATTTTATACCTTCTTTGGTTGTTTTTGCACTAATTAAAGTACCTTCATTATCACCGTTGAATGTATTTAGAATACGTAGTGGGATATTTTTTTCTAACAACGGAATAATTGTTTTTGCGTGCAAAATAGTCGCACCAAAATTTGCCAGTTCATTAGCCTCAGAATAGCTTAATTGTTCTATTCTTTTGGCATCGGAAACATAATCTGGATTAGCAGTAAAAATACCATCTACGTGCGTGTAACTTTGTAACTCTACAGCATTTAAAAAGTTTGCAAATAAAGATGCAGAATAGTTACTACCATTTCTACCCAAGGTTGTGGTTTTACCATCTTCTGTAGACCCAATAAAACCAGTAATTACAGGCAATACATCACTTGTTATACTAGAAAATAATTGTTGCGTATTTGCTTTAGAAACCTCTTCTAATACGTTTGCATTACCAAAATTAGCATCTGTTTTTAAAATTTTTCTAGAATCTACAACGGTTGCCTTTACACCCTTTTCACCTAATGCTTTTACTACATATTGTGCAGAAAGTAACTCTCCGTATGCCAATACTTGATCTTTAATTTTTAAGCTATAATCTCCTAGCAGCGCAACCCCTTCTAAAATTTTTAATATCTCTTTGTATTCCGCAGAAAAATCTAACTCTAAACCATTTTGCTGATAACCTTTAAAATCCTCAAAAGTTGAAATATATGCTTCTCCTTCTGCTGCTAAATCTAATAATTCCTCAAGTGTATCTGTAGAACTTCCACGAGCAGAAACTACTACCGCAATATTTTCTTGTGCCTTAATCTTAGATTCTATTTTGCGCACCACATTAGAAATACCCTCTCCGTTTCCTAAAGATTTACCACCAAACTTAATTACTTTTAAATCTTCGGTGCTTTTTTGGTCACTAAAAATTCCTTTTAATAATTGCTCTAACTGATTAAACTCTATTAAAAAAGCATCATGACCATGTAGTGAGTGTATTTCTCCATAGGTAACATTACTATTAGCTTGTGCTAGTTGCTTAAACGTATCTTTATTTTCTTTAGCCGTAAAAAACAAATCAGAATCTACACCAATAATATGTATAGAGGTTTTGCTATTTTGTAGGTTGATAAAAGCCTCGTTACCATCTCTAGTAATGTCTATGGTTTTTAACAACTGGTTCATTAATTTATAGGCAGATAACTGAAAACGTTCTTGTAGTTTTTTACCATGATGCGTTAACCAACTTTCTACATTAAACAGCTGTTCCTCTGTATTTGTACTACGATTAAAACGTGCTTTAAAAGATTCTGGCGTGCGGTAGCACAACATAGCGTGCATACGAGCATCATGCACTGGTTGTTTTGAATTTACCAAAAACTGTTCTTGAATTTGGCAATTACCTATTAACCAGTCTGTAGATTTCCAGTCGGAAGCCACAGGTATTAAATGTGTTGTTAATTTAGGGTTTAATGCTGCCATTTCCCAAGCAATACCTCCACCTAAAGAGCCTCCAATAATTGCGTAAAGCGAATTTATTTTTAATTCATCTAAACCTAACAAAAACAAATGAGCAATATCTTTAGCAACAAAATCTTTGTAGTTTTCTATTACAAAACCATCAAAACCATTGCCAGGGATGTTAAAAGATAGCACTGTATATTTTGTGGTATCTATACATTTGCCCTCGCCAATTAATGTAGACCACCAACCGTCTTCCCCAGACACATTAGAGTTACCTGTTAAAGCGTGATTTACAAGTACAATTGGAGCTGTGTGCAACTCTGCTCCAAATATTTGGTAAGACAAGTCTATATCTTGTGTGGTACCACCAAGCGTTGTATATTTTTTTAGTTTGATATGATGCAACATAGTAAGCTGTTTTAACCTAGAAAATTACACTAGATTATTTTTTAATTTTAATGAAATTGAGGAACTAACTTAAGCTGTAACTTCTGATTTTATGACTTTAAAAGCTTCCTCTAAATCTAATTTTAAATCGTCTACATCTTCTAAACCAACAGACAAACGAATTAAATCTTGACCAACACCAGCAGACTCTTGCTGCTCTGCTGTTAATTGTTGATGCGTTGTACTTGCCGGATGAATTATTAAAGATTTGGTATCTCCTATGTTTGCTAAAAGAGAAAATATTTTAGTAGCATCTGTTACTTTTTTAGCCGCTTCAAAACCATCTTTTAAACCAAACGTTACTAATCCGCTTTGTCCTTTTGGCAAATATTCTTTGGCAAGGTCATAGTATTTATTACTTTCTAATCCTGGGTAATTTACCCAAGCAACCTCATCTCTACCCTCTAACCAAGTAGCCAATTCTAATGCGTTTGCACTATGTTGTTTTATACGTACAGGCAAAGTTTCTAACCCTTGTATAATTTGGAAAGCATTAAACGGACTTAAAGCTCCACCAAAATCTCTTAACCCCTCTAAAATTAATTTATACGTAAATGCAGCATTACCAAGAGCCTCACTATACACTAAACCGTGGTAACCTGCAGACGGCTCTGTAAACTCTGGAAACTTCCCGTTTGTCCAGTCAAACGTACCTGCATCTACAATTGCTCCTCCTAAAGAAGTTCCTTGTCCGCCTATGTATTTTGTTAGTGAGTGTATTACTAAATTTGCTCCGTGCTCTATTGGGTTTAGCAATGCTGGTGATGCTACTGTATTATCTACAATAAAAGGCACCTTTGCTGCTTTTGCTTCTTTAGAAATTGCTTTTAAATCTAGTACGTCTAATTTTGGGTTTCCTAGCGACTCTACAAAAAATGCTCTTGTATTTTCTTGTACAGCTTTACCAAAACTTTCTGGGTTAGATGCATCTACAAAAGTGGTTGTAATACCTAACCTTGGCAAGGTTACATTTAACAAATTAAACGTACCACCATATAAACTGCTAGATGCTACAATGTGGTCTCCTGCACGTAAAAGAGTTAATAAGCCTGTAGAAATTGCTGCTGTACCAGATGCAAATACTACTGCTCCTACACCACCTTCTGCTGCAGCCAACCTGTCTTGCAATATTTGATTTGTTGGGTTGTTTAAACGTGTGTAAATAAATCCTAGTTCTGATAACGAGAATAAATTTGCCGCGTGGTCTGTATCTTTAAAAACGTATGAAGACGTTTGGTAAATAGGCACTGCTCTTGTACCTGCTGTTTCTGATGGGTTGTGACCTGCGTGTAATGCGTTTGTTGCTAATTTTTGAGTACTCATAATTTTGATTTTTTAATTATTAAAATTGATAAAATAAAAAAGTCAAAACCGCGTCTTGCCGACTTTGCAAGATGGTTTAAAAATTAAATGAGTTAAAAAGAAATTGGAAATTTACTTTTTTTGAAATAAAAAAGCTTGTTTCGTTATCTGCCTATAGTACCGCTGTACTTGGTAGAATTTAGCACCTTCTTTGTATTGCACAAAGGGTTGCTAAGGCTTCATTGGGTCTAATCCCTCCGCCTTTCTTGATAACTATTCAATAAGTGTTTTGAACTTTGAGTTACAAATATATGTTCAGAAAAATTTAATATCCTAATCTTTTTTGAAAAAATATTGAAATTTACTTTCTAAGTACCGTTAAATAACAGAAACATAATTTTTGTTTGTTTTTGTAACGATTTATTAAATTGAAACTTTATTTGTGTTAGGGATTGTAGTGAAAATCCTTTTTTATTTTTCTTAAAAAAGATTGCAACAAAAAGCCCGACCCTTGTGGTAACACCCAAATAAAAAGTAGAATATTGAGTATAAAAAAAGTGCTTTACCATTACAGCAAAGCACTTTTATATATTATTAAAAACTTTATTTTAAAGATTAAAAGCAGCTTTTACTGCGTTTACCATATCTAGTTTTTCCCAAGTAAAAAGTTCTACTTCTTTTTCTACCTTACCATTGTATGGAGACTCAAAAACTTTTGTGATTGTTTTTGGCTCTTTACCCATATGACCATAAGCTGCGGTTTCTAAATAAATAGGGTTTCTTAGCTTTAAACGATCTTCTATTGCAAACGGACGCATATCAAAAATTTGCGCTACTGTTTTTGCTATTTCTCCGTCTGTTAAATTTACTTTTGCTGTACCATATGTGTCTACATAAATAGAAGTTGGCTCTACTACGCCTATGGCGTAACTTACTTGTACCAAAATCTCGTCTGCAATACCAGCTGCTACTAAATTTTTAGCTGCGTGCCTTGCTGCATATGCTGCACTACGGTCTACTTTACTTGGATCTTTACCACTAAATGCACCACCTCCGTGAGCACCTTTACCACCATAGGTATCTACTATAATTTTACGTCCTGTAAGACCTGTGTCTCCGTGAGGACCACCAATTACAAATTTACCTGTTGGGTTAATATGGTACTGTATTTTGTCTGTAAATAACGCTTGCACTTTCTCTGGAAATTGCGCTATTACTTTTGGCATTAAAATAGAAATGATATCTGATTTTATTTGCGCTAACATTTTTTCATCGTCAGCATCAAAATCGTCATGCTGTGTAGATACAACAATAGTATCTATACGCTGTGGTACGTTATCATCTGAATATTCTATAGTTACCTGCGCCTTTGCATCTGGGCGTAAATAAGAGATTTCTTTACCGTCTCTACGCAATGCTGCAAGCTCTTGTAATATTTTATGCGAAATATCTAATGCCAATGGCATATAGTTTTCTGTTTCTTTGCTTGCGTAACCAAACATCATACCTTGGTCACCGGCACCTTGTTCTTCTTTAGAACCACGGTCTACACCTTGATTAATGTCTTGTGACTGCTCGTGAATTAAGGAAATAACACCACAAGAATCTCCACTAAATTGGTAAGCTCCTTTTGTGTAACCAATGTTATTAATTACCTCACGTGCTATGTTTTGCAAATCTACGTAAGTGTTACTTTTTACCTCACCAGCAAGTACTACTTGCCCAGTTGTAACTAGTGTTTCACAAGCTACTTTACTTTCTGGGTCAAAAGCTAAAAAATTATCTAATAATGCATCACTAATTTGATCTGCAATTTTATCTGGATGTCCTTCACTTACAGATTCTGATGTGAATAAATATGCCATAATATTGTACTTCTATTGTTAGTAGAGGAATGTTAAGGTAGATTGCAACAAAACAGGAAAAGGTGCTGATAAAAAATCAGCTAAAATCTGTTTTAGCATTTTTTGTAGTACTGAGTAACAGTATACGAGGTTGCAATCAGTCAAATCCTTCCTCTTAATTTAGACTGCAAAAGTATAAAATTAGATTGGTTCTAAAATAGTTTTAACGAAAAAATAAGAGGCTACAGTTACAAATTGCTTTGTATACCATAACCTCTTTATTAACAAACAATGCTGTATTACAGGTTGTACCTTACTTTTAAGGTTACATATCTTGGCTGTATAAAATACTCGCTTGTGCTAACAAACAAGGTATTATCACTATCCTGATTTAAAGATTCTGTATTAAATAAGTTAGTTACCCCTAAAATATACTCCCATTTGCTATCCTTTTTTTGATAACCTAAGGTAGCATCCATAAAAGAATATGTATTTAAACTTTCTATCTCGTTTTTATAATTGTAGTAAGAGTAGTCTGCATTAAAAATAAAATCTCTTAAAAAAGTAGCATCTAGTTTTACACTTGGCTGATGTGTATAATATTTTATACTAGAGCCATTTGGCTGCTCGTAATTGTTTACCGCTAAATTATAACCAAACTCTATATTTGGCGCATTTAAAAAACGTGTTCCCAAACTACCTCTGTAAGTAGTTGTAAAAGATTCGTTAATTGCCTGCTCATTATCTACTATTTGGTTAAACTTAGAATAGTTCATAGTTGCTCCTAAACCTGCTTTTATTTTACCAAAAGTACGCTCAAAAGATCCGTTTGCAGAAAAAGTTTCGTCTGCAAAGTTAGAATTAAATGGAGACGATATTCTGTTAGATGTTTGTATAAACTCATCATCTGATGTTGCTGGATAATCTGGATTAGGGAAATTTAAGAAGTCTGATATATTACGTACTTGGTCTACCCTTTTGTTATATGAAAGTGATGCTCTAATATTACTAAAATTAAACATATTAAAATTATTGTAACGCAAGCTTAAGTTATGAGATAGTGCACTTTCTAAATCTCTGTTACCTTGAAAAAGAGAGTTATAATTGTTCATAACAAAAGAAGATGCAAACTGGTTAATATCAGAAAAACTCGTCATCATTCTGTAACTAAAGTTGATATCTTCACTCTTTTTTAGTTGTAACCTTGTATTAAAACTTGGTAGTAAACGAACAAAGTCATCTGTAACAGTAGATCCTAATTGTTCATTTTTTGTAGTGTAGTTATGTACAGACAAACCAGGTGTAAATGTAAATGCACCAGCTTTTACTCTGTACTCAAAAGCCATATAAATATCTGTAAAGTTATACTTTACATCATTTTCTACAGAGCTAACAGCATCGTTTAATGTAAACTTGTTTCCGTTGTCTAGAATCTGAAAAATTTCTGAATTAAATTTTTGTATACTTAATAAAGAACCAAGCGTAAACTTTACATTACTCTTATCGCCTGTAATATACCAGTAATCTATTTTTGCATCTAGCTTATTGGTTTTTACTCTTTTGTCTTGTACTACATCATAACCATCTTGGTTTTGGTCCATACCTAAAACCTCATCTAACCTAAACTGGTCACTCTGTGCTAGCGCTGCATTATAAAAAGGGTCTTCTTCTTGTATTAGATACTGCGCTTCTACTGCAAATATATTTTTAGCGTTTAATGTGTAATAGTAATTAGCGTTTTGATTTATACTGTATGGATCTTGTTTTTGAACCTCGTCTATATTACCTGTTAAATTAGAGAACAAATCTTGTACTTCTTTTTGGCTAGATATTCTACCAAAAATATCATAATCAAAATGATTATCTGCATTAGGCTTGTAGCTAGAACTTAACTTAATTAAAGCCAAATCACTTCTTTGGTTTGTAACACTTTCTGTTAATTCATCTGGTGAAGGCTGGCTACCATCTGCATTAGCTTTGTATTGTCTAAATGTATTTTGCTGCATATCTGTAACGTTACCAGAGTAGATTGCAAAACCACTTAAATCCCAAGTTTTTTTAGGAGAATAACTAAAGTTAGCAGCACCAAACTTAGAACTAATTTCTTGAGCTCTATTATTTTGTAATGTTAAAAAACCCATATCACTAGAACCTACATTAAAACTTGTACCAGTGTTAGCACTACCGCCATTACCAAAACCACCCGTAAACCTAAAATAATCTCTACGTGTAAATGGTACCTCGCCAATATTATTAAAATTGGTAATTAAGTTTACACTATAATTAGGGTTGTAATAAAATAATTTAGGGTGAGCTATGTAGCGTTCCTTATTACCAACACCCGCAGTTATTTCTCCAAACCAAAAATTCTTTTTACCTTCTTTAAGCTTAATATTAATTGCGTAACTGTCTTGGTTGTCTGTAACGCCTTTTAATTGACCAACTTCATTGTAGTTTTTTAAAACCTGTATTTTATCCAAGGCATTTGCAGGTATATTTTTTGATGCCAATTTACTATCACCATCAAAAAAGTCTTTACCCTCTACCATTACTTTACCAACAGACTGACCCTCTACTTCTATTTCACCATCATCATTAACTTCTACACCTGGTAAATTTTTAAGAACGTCTTCAAGCTTTTTTTCAGTTCCTGTGGCAAAAGAATCTGCATTATACTCTATAGTATCTCCTTTTACATTAACGGGCATCTCATACGTAATTTCTACACCATCTAAACTTTCAGCTTCATCTAATAGTGTAAAATCTCTTTTAATATCTACCTCTTTAGTTTCTAAAATAATTTCCCTTGTTTTAAAACCTAGATAACTTACCTTAATATTGTATTTAGAGTTTTCCTCTACATTCATTTTGTAAATACCTTTTTCATTGGTAATTCCAAAACCATCCAACGCTTTAGTTTCTGCATTAATAGCCACTACATTAGCCATTTCTAAAGGGTTATTAAGACTATCCTTAACAACACCAGTAACTGTAATTTTTTGTGCGTGTACCACTCCGGTTATGGCAATACAAGCCATAACCATAAAAAACTTTATGATTTTTTTCATTATAAATTTATATTAAAACTGATGAAATTTAACGACCTCTACCACCTGATCCTCTACGCTGCTGAAAATTCTGCATCATCTCCTGACGCTTTTTTATCATAAGCTCGTCAAAGTCTTTTTGGTTAATATCTTTTCCTTTAGTTGGTGCTTTTACCTCTACAACATCATCTGCGTTCATAACAATTTTGCTACATACCAAAGTAGATCCTTCTTGCTCTATTTCTAATATTAAGCCAGGTAAACCCCAGTATTCTGCTGGACCTTGACTAATAGGAATATCTAATGTATACCAAGCCACAACTGTTTTTTCTGTAGGTATTTTACGTTCAGACTGCTCTCCTTGTCTACCACGCCTAAACATTCTAGTCATAGCACCTACACCTGTAGTATCTATTGGAGTTGTAAGTGTTGCCTTGTAAACTGTATAGTTTCCTATTTTTTTAGTCTCTGAGCCCATTTTCCATTCAGGCTTTTTTAACTCATCTTTAATTAAAAAGTTTTTACTATACATTTCTACTTGGTTGGTGTAATTTTGCTCCTTTATATTTTTATAATATTTACCAGTAGAACCACTACCTACAAAACGCAACCAACCTGGTCCGCCACCTCCAGGAGCCTCTAACTTTTCATCTTCTACATAGTAAGACTCGGTTCTGTTAAACGTTAAAATATATGTTTTTTCCATAGCGCTTTTCATACGCTCCATAATTTCCTTTTTACGAGCTTCTGGCATATCTCTACCTCCAAAATCTGGAGCCTTTGTAACTTTTGTTTCATAAATGGCTTTTCCTTGGAAGTCTTGTGCCGTTACTGCAAATACAGAACTAATTAAAGTAATTGCAACAAAAAAAATATTCTTCATATTTATATGTTTTATATCCATAGCGGATAGTTAGCTTTCAACTACTTAGACTATCATCTTTCAATTTAGTTTAATGCTTATTCGTGTTTTTTTTGAAAAAATCGCTTTAAACATACGTATATGACTTATTTTATCGTTGTAACTTTGCATAAATACAATGGTTTAGTACTGTTTTTAAAAAGTTTTAGCTTTAATACTGCAAACATTTTTAGATACTAGTCTTATCTTGTATATTGTGCGACCCCTATATCGGTCTAATAAAAATATATAAACACATACAGAATATGCATATTGCAGTAGCAGGAAACATAGGTGCAGGGAAAACAACTTTAACCAGATTGCTAGCCAAACATTTTAATTGGCAACCAAATTTTGAAGATGTTGTAGACAATCCTTACTTAGATGATTTTTACAACCAAATGGAACGTTGGAGTTTTAATTTGCAGATTTACTTTTTAAATAGCAGATTTAGACAAATTTTACAAATTAGAGAAAGTGGTAAAGACATAATACAGGACAGAACAATATATGAAGATGCCTTTATTTTTGCTCCTAACCTACACGCAATGGGCTTATTAACTAACAGAGATTTTGAAAACTACACAAGTCTTTTTGAGTTAATGGAAAGTTTAGTACAACCACCAGATTTACTTATTTATTTAAGAAGTTCTATTCCTAATTTAGTAAACCAAATACATAAAAGAGGAAGAGATTATGAGAACACAATTTCTATTGACTATTTAAGTAGATTAAATGAACGTTATGAAGCTTGGATACACGGTTATGACAAAGGAAACTTATTAATTATTGATGTAGATAATTTAAATTTTGTTGATGATCCTGAGGATTTAGGATTTGTAATTAATAAAATTGATGCAGAAATAAATGGATTATTTCAGCCATAAAAAATAAAAAAACCACACTAAATAGTGTGGTTTTTTTATTTCCTTAATAAAGTCTAATATTAGTTTTTATAGTCTACCTCTATAGTTTTAGAGTTATTGTCTTTAACAATATTAATCTCTACCCCTTCTTTTTCCTTAGCAGGTTTTATCTTTTCTGTAATTTCTTCTACAGTACCATTTACAACCTGTATATTTTTATTTACTTCTCCTTCTTTTGTAATTATAGTTGTAATAGTTGCCATAGCTAAATCATTATTACTAGCATCAATTTTTACATTCAATTCTTTTTTTGTTTGATGCTCTGTTGACGTTGAACCATCCTCTATATGTCCGCCTAAAATAGGAGCTATAACTAAACCTATTAAACACGTTAATTTTATTAATATATTCATTGACGGACCAGAAGTATCTTTAAAAGGATCACCAACTGTATCTCCTGTAACTGCAGCTTTATGTGCATCAGACCCCTTAAATGTCATTTCTCCGTTAATCTCTACTCCTGCTTCAAAAGATTTTTTAGCATTGTCCCAAGCACCACCTGCGTTATTCTGAAAAATAGCCCAAAGCACACCACTTACTGTAACGCCAGCCATATAACCACCAAGCATTTCTGCAATAGCCATATTATTCATTCCAAATAACATAGGAACAAACGCTATTACTAACGGAAAACCTATGGTTAACAAACCAGGTAACATCATTTCCTTTAAAGATGCTTGTGTAGAAATTGCTACACACTTATCATATTCTGGTTTTCCTGTACCTTCCATAATACCCGGAATATCTTTAAACTGCCTGCGTACTTCTTGTACCATTTCCATAGCTGCTTTACCAACAGCATTCATTGCCAATGCAGAGAATACTACAGGCACCATACCGCCAACAAATAACATAGCTAAAACTGGAGCTTTAAAAATATTAATACCGTCTATACCTGTAAACGTAACATAAGCAGCAAACAATGCTAACGATGTTAATGCGGCAGAAGCAATAGCAAAACCTTTACCTGTTGCTGCAGTTGTATTACCAACCGAGTCTAAAATATCTGTACGCTCACGCACAATTGGTTCTTGCTCACTCATTTCTGCTATACCACCTGCATTGTCTGATATTGGTCCAAATGCATCTATAGCCAATTGCATAGCCGTAGTAGCCATCATTGCAGAAGCTGCCAGTGCAACACCATAAAAACCAGCAAATGCGTATGAAGCCCATATGGCTCCTGCAAATAATAATACTGACGGAAAAGTAGAAATCATACCAGTTGCCAAACCAGCAATAATATTTGTACCTGCACCTGTACTAGATTGTTGTACAATTTTTAAAATTGGTTTTTTACCCAAACCTGTATAGTATTCTGTTACCGATGAAATTACAGCACCTACTACTAAACCGACTAACGTTGCATAAAAAACACGCATTGATGAGATTACTATTTTACCCTCTCCAAAAAATTCCATTTGCATAGTCTCTGGTAGCATCCAAGTAACCAAGCCAAAACAAGAAGCAGCCACTAAACCTATAGAAACCCAATTTCCTAAATTTAATGCCCCCATAACTTGTGCTTCTTTAGCGTCGTTACTTTTAATTTTAACCAACACTGTACCAATAATAGAGATTATAATACCCGCACCTGCAATAGCCATTGGTAGTAAAATTGGCCCAATACCTCCAAAGGCATCTTGTATAGAGCCTCCCATATCTTTAATAACATAATTACCCAAAACCATAGCAGCTAAGACTGTAGCCACATAAGAACCAAATAAATCTGCTCCCATACCAGCTACATCACCTACATTATCACCTACATTGTCTGCTATTGTTGCCGGGTTTCTAGGATCATCTTCTGGGATACCTGCCTCTACCTTACCTACTAAATCTGCACCAACATCTGCTGCTTTTGTATAAATACCACCTCCTACTCTAGCAAATAAAGCTATAGATTCTGCTCCCAAAGAAAAACCAGCAAGCGTCTCTAAAACAATAGTCATATCTTTTACACCCGTCCAACCGTTTGGCATAAAAACAAATTGATAAAAAATAATAAAAAAAGCTGTTAAACCTAAAACAGCCAAACCAGCAACTCCAAGTCCCATTACAGTACCACCACCAAAAGATATTTTTAATGCATTTGGCAAACTTGTACGTGCTGCTTGGGTAGTTCTTACATTTGTTTTTGTCGCGATCTTCATTCCTATATTACCTGCAAAAGCAGAAAACACAGCTCCAAAAATAAAAGCAACCACAATTAACCAATGAGTAGTGGGCACTACTACAGATACTATAGCAAGTAGCACACTTACAATTACTACAAAGATTGCTAAAAGCTTGTACTCTGCTTTTAAAAAAGCTAAAGCACCTTCATAAATGTGATCTGAAATTTCTTTCATTTTACCATCACCTGCATCTTGTTTCATTACCCAAGATTGTTTTACAACCATATAAACTAATCCCAACAACGCCATTACAATTGGCGCATAAATAATCATTGACTCCATATTTTGTAATTGTTTAATTATTAGCCTAGTAAATGTAACAAAATGAAACTTAACAAAAAAACCCTTTCATATTTATCATATGAAAGGGTTTTTAAGTAAATTACTGATGATTTGCTATTTTAAATCTTAAAGGCGTCTTTAGCTTTAAATTCACTTTCATCATATCTTTCGATACATTTATTTAGTATTTGGTAAGCTTCTTTGGCATCTCCCCAAGCACCTACGTCTACTTTTTTCTTTTCTAAATCTTTATACACCTGAAAGAAATGTTCTATTTCTTTTATTTGGTGAGGATTCATATCCGATAAATCATTTAATATATTCCAGATTGGATCCGATACAGGTACACAGATTATTTTTTCATCTGGACCTTTTTCGTCTGCCATATGAAAAACCCCAATTGGCTTTACTTCTACAACACACATAGGAAAAGTTGGTTCACCTCCTAAAACTAATACATCTAACGGGTCACCATCTAATGCTAGTGTTTCTGGTATAAAACCATAATCTGCAGGATACATCATTGAAGAAAACAACATTCTATCAAAACGTATCTTTTTTAAATCAAAATCGTATTCGTACTTATTTCTACTTCCTTTTGGAATCTCTATTAATACATCAAAAGATGTTTTTCCGTGTTTAGTCATTCTTATTATTAATTATTATACAAAAATAGTGTAATCTACAGGAACAAAAAGTATTTTTTAGTTTAAATTATTGATAGCTTACTATTAAAAATTAAACCCAAAAGAGCCTGTTACACTAAAAGGGCGTGCATTTGGATTATCAAAATAGTTCCCTCTAAAGTTAAAATCAACGCGTAATATTTTAAATATATTGCCTATCCCAAAAGAATATTCCCAATACATCTCATCAGATGGTGCCATTAACGGAATATTAGTTGGAGCATTTAATGCAATATTTTCTGATGACAACTCTCCCCAAACACCTCTTAAACCTACAATTTCTCTTAAGTTTAATTTTCTCATAAAAGGAATACGAGAAAACAACCTTCCATTAAAATTATGTTCTAAATGCACAGATGCGTATGTATCTGTTACAAATTCGTAAAAATCTAAATTTGGGAATGTGTTATATATTGAAAACAATGTTTGATTACCTGGCACAACATTTAACAGCCCCAAAGGCACTTCACCAAATGTTTTACCTACTTCTACAGTACTATACAGCCTACCAAAACCGCCAATTTGCCAAGGCTGACCGTAAGAGAATTGCACTTTATTATAATCAAAATTGCTCTCCATTGGACCTTTAAATCCTTTAGAATAATTAAACAACAATGTACTATACTCGTCATTAATACTTTTACGTTCAACGCCATAACCAATAGTACGTTTTCCTGGTGTATAAATTAAGGTAGCCGTAAAATCTAATTGCTTAATTTCTGATGATACTCCTGTTGCAGACTCTGCATCTACATAATCTAAACTAAAAGCATCTGGTAAAGCAGAACTAAGTTTTCTATACGAATTGCCAACTCTTAGTCTTACATTGTTTACAGGTTCTACCTCTACGCTAAAAGCAGATAAATCTATATTTGTTAACCTATCATTAGAACCAACAGTAAATACAGATGAAGAAGCAATACTTCTACCCAGAACATCATTAGTAGCTGTTAAACTTAAACCCATTTGCTCAACATCTTGCCTATGCCCTCCAGAGATTATTAGTCTACTTTTTTTATCTACCAACCACTTTCCAGAAATACCGTGTTTTACTTTATCATCGCCAAAACCATAAGCCAAATAACCTTCTATACGCCAAGGGTCATTTTGCCCAAAGTATGTACGCGCACCTGCCCTTACCCTAACACCTTCTGCATCATTATATCCAAAAACACTGTATACATCACCAATGTCTAAATTCCATTTATCAATCTCTACATAACCAGAACCCAGTATACTAACTATGTTATAGTAGGTGTTAAATTTAGGAACTGTTTTTAAGGTGTCTAGCAATTGATATACACCTTTTTCATCTTTATTAAGCTGCTCTAACCTATTTTCTGTCCAAAAATTATCATCCCTACTAAAAGCTTCTGGACTGTACTCGTCCACGCTCTCTTTATAGAATTTTTTATCTTTAGGTACATCAAACTTATAGTTATTATGAATAGTAGTACGCTTACCATAAATACCTTTAGAAGTTTCTTTTTTGTTAAGACTAAAATCGCTTAACATATAATCTCTTTTTAAAAGAAAAACAGAATCGTTAACAACATCAAACTCTTGCTCTATATAAATTTCTTTTACCCAGTTTATATTGGCACTTTTTGTAACCTCTAAATTTATTTTTTTTATTGCGTAAGTAGAATCGTTTACCCAAAAATCTCCTTTAAAAGTAAGCTCATTTTTACGTCTAGGATAGTAAATAATATTGTAACACCATTTATTGTCTATAAAAGCACTATCTGCTAAAGCATAGTTGTAAACATCTACACCAGTTTTAGAAAGTGGACTAGTAAAGCTTTTATCAAAAAACTTTAAGTAATTGTTGTAGATATCATAATCTGAATATAAATCCTCTACAAATGCTGATATAGCTTGATTATTAGAAAAGCCAGAATTTTTACTTCCTTGTAACTTTTCTTTTTTAACTCCTAAAACATTATCACCATTAACTTTATGAAAAGTTTCGTTTAAAAAAATTGGCAAGTACGTTTTACCCGTTACTCTTGAGGTATCTAAATCGTTAAAAACAAACTCTAAACCTCTAAACATTTTACTTTTTATTAAAGCACTGTCTATGGTATTTAGGTCAAACTCTACTTTCTCATACTTATCATACTCATATTGATTGTATTTACGTAAGCCATTTTCTCGTTTTTTAGCCCATATTTTTTTAAGAATATCTATTGCTGGATTATTTTTTTTAGAAAGTTTGCCCGAAAAAATAACAACTTCGTCTAACTGTTCTCCAGATTCTTTTAATACTGCTTCAATTTTATAGGTAACCTTTGTTTTAAGTGTTATCTCTAAAGTTTCATATCCAACAAATGACACTTGTAAAAGACTGTGATTATTATCAGACTCCATATAAAAGCGACCATCATCGTTAGTTATGGTACCTTCGGTAGAATTTTTAAATAAAACATTGGCAAATGCAACTGGCTCACCAAATTCATCTACAACAACACCACTTACTTTTGTTTGCGCATAATTTAAGAGGCAAACAAAACAAAATAGAACAAAAAAGAATTTTTTTATCATAACTAATTCTTAAAAGCAACCTATTGATTTATAAAGTTTTTAGAAAAAGAAAAAAGCTTTGCCACACAGGCAAAGCTTTAGTTCTTTATAAAAAACTAAAATCTTATTTATATAAAACTTTTTTAACTGCCTTAATAACGTCTGTATGGTTAGGCAACCATTCTTCTAATAAAACAGGAGAATAAGGAGCAGGTGTATCTGCTGTGTTTATTCTTTCTACAGGAGCATCTAAATAATCAAATGCATTAGACTGTATATGGTATGTAATTTCTGTTGCTATGTTACCAAAAGGCCAAGCTTCTTCTAATACTACTAATCTGTTGGTTTTTTTAACTGATTTTAAAACCGCATCGTAATCTAAAGGTTTAACTGTTCTTAAATCTATAATTTCACAGCTAATGCCTTCTTTTGCCAACTCATCTGCAGCAGTGTAAGCCTCTTTAATAATTTTTCCAAAAGAAACTATAGTAACATCTGTACCTTCTCTTTTAATATCTGCAACACCTAAAGGCAATGTATATTCTCCTTCAGGAACTTCACCTTTATCACCATACATTTGCTCAGACTCCATAAAAATAACAGGGTCATCATCTTGTATAGCTGCTTTTAATAAGCCTTTTGCATCCATAGGATTAGACGGCACAACAACTTTTAAACCAGGACAATTAGCAAACCAGCTCTCAAAAGCTTGTGAGTGAGTAGCAGCTAACTGGCCAGCAGAAGCAGTAGGACCACGAAAAACTATAGGACAATTAAATTGCCCACCAGACATTTGTCTAATTTTTGCAGCATTATTTATTATTTGGTCTATACCAACCAAAGAAAAGTTAAATGTCATAAACTCCACTATAGGTCTATTTCCGTTCATTGCAGAACCAATAGCTATACCAGCAAAGCCTAATTCAGAAATTGGAGTATCTATTACTCTTTTAGCGCCAAATTCATCTAACATACCTTTAGATGCTTTGTAAGCACCATTATACTCAGCTACTTCTTCACCCATCAAATAGATAGATTCATCTTTTCGCATCTCTTCAGACATAGCCTCAGCAATAGCCTCTCTAAACTGTAATGTTTTCATTTACGTGGAATAAATTAATATAATGATAAAAACGCTAGCAAAAATAGGAAATAATCTTTCAATTACAGTTAACATACTGGCAAAAAAACGATAAAATTTACTATGCATGCATAGTAAATTACAAATTTTATTGGTATCTTAGCCAAGTTATTATAAAATTGATAAAAGATGAAAATATTAGTCTGCATAAGTAACGTACCAGACACTACTTCTAAAATTAACTTTACAGAAGGAGATACTAAGTTTGATACAAACGGTGTACAATTTGTAATTAATCCAAATGATGAATTTGGTCTTACAAGAGCAATGTGGTTTAAAGAAAAACAAGGAGCAACTGTACATGTTGTGAACGTTGGCACCGCAACAACAGAACCTACAATAAGAAAAGCATTAGCAATTGGTGCTGATGAAGCAATACGTATTAACGCAGAACCTACTGATGGTTTTTTTGTAGCACAACAACTAGCCGAAGTAATTAAAAACGGAAGTTACGATCTTGTAATTGCAGGTCGTGAGTCTATTGACTATAATGGAGGTATGGTACCAGGTATGATTGCCACATTATTAGACATGAACTTTGTAAATACTTGTACCGGCTTAGAGATTGATGGCGACACTGTTACAGCTACTAGAGAAATAGATGGTGGTAAAGAAAAAATAAGTACGTCATTACCTTTAGTTATAGGCGGACAAAAAGGTTTAGTTGAAGAAAGCGATTTAAGGATACCTAATATGAGAGGTATTATGATGGCTCGTAAAAAAGCACTAACAGTTGTAGAACCAACCGGAGCAGATGCCGCAACTAACGATGTTAGTTTTGATAAGCCTGCTGCAAAAGGAGCTGTAAAACTAGTTGATGCAGATAACATAGACGAGTTAATTAACTTATTACATAACGAAGCAAAAGCAATCTAATTTATGTCAGTTTTAGTATACACAGAATCAGAAAACGGAAAATTTAAAAAGAGTGCTTTTGAAGTAGCTTCTTATGCTTACGCAGTAGCTCAACAATTAGGCACAACTGTTACCGCTGTATCTTTTAATGCAGAAGGTAATGACACTCTAGGTAACTATGGTGTTACTAAAGTGTTAAATATTAGCAATGACACTCTAAAAACTTTTAACGCAAAAGCATATGCACACGCGTTAACAGAAGCAGTTGAGAAAGAAACAGCTAAAGTTGTTATAATAGGATCTAGCACAGACAGTAAATATTTAGCACCTATGGTGGCTGCTAAATTAAAAGCTGGTTATGCTCCAAACGTGGTAGATGCTCCAGAAAGCACATCACCATTTAAAGTAAAAAGAACAGTATTTAGTAACAAAGGTTTTGCCCACACAACTATAGACACAGATATTAAGGTTGTTGGCGTATCTAACAATGCATTTGGCGCTAAAGAAAATAGCGCAACTGCAGCAGTAGAAGATTTTTCTCCTGCTATTACAGATGCAGACTTTTCTACAAAATCTATAGAAATAGATAAAGTTGTTGGTAAAGCAACTATTGCAGATGCAGATGTAGTTGTATCTGGTGGTAGAGGTTTAAAAGGTCCAGAAAACTGGGGAATGATTGAAGAATTAGCAGACGTACTTGGTGCTGCAACAGCTTGTTCTAAACCAGTATCAGACTTAGGATGGAGACCTCACAGCGAGCACGTAGGACAAACAGGTAAACCTGTAGCAAGTAATTTATACATTGCTATTGGTATTTCTGGAGCTATACAGCACCTTGCTGGAATTAGCGCTTCTAAAGTAAAAGTTGTAATTAATACAGATCCAGAAGCTCCTTTCTTTAAGGCTGCAGATTATGGTATTGTTGGCGATGCTTTTGAAGTAGTTCCTACCTTAATCGAAAAATTAAAAGAATTTAAAGCGCAAAACGCTTAATTTTTTATAAATTGTGCCCATACTAAAGGGCTGCTTAAATACAAGGTAATCCCTTTTATTTAGGCAGCCCTTAGTAATTTTAAATTTTAATATGAGTTTAGTACGACTAAAAATAAAAGGAATATCATACAGCCAAACACAAAATGGCGCTTATGCCCTTATATTAAATGAAGTAGATGGTGATAGAAAACTACCTATAGTTATTGGTGCTTTTGAAGCCCAATCTATAGCAATTGCCTTAGAAAAAGAAATTAAACCACCAAGACCACTAACGCACGATCTTTTTAAAAATTTTGCAGATAGATTTGCTATCGTAATTAAACAAGTTATAATACACAAACTTGTAGATGGCGTTTTTTACTCTAGTATTATTTGCGAAAGAGATATGGTTGAAGAAATTATAGATGCCAGAACAAGTGACGCTATAGCATTAGCATTACGTTTTGACGCCCCTATATTTACTTACAAAACTATTTTAGACAAAGCTGGTATTTTCTTAAAATTCTCTTCTAAAGATGAAGATGATGACCCAGATAAAGATGATAGTATTATGGTTGATGAAATTCTACAAGAAGGAGAAACCGTAGAACTAGAATCTAACCCTTCTGATGCTTACAGAGAATTAAATTTAAGTGAGCTACACGAAGAATTAAACAAAGCAGTTACAAATGAAGATTACGAGAAAGCTGCAAAATTACGAGATGAAATCTCAAAAAGAAAATAACACTTACACAAAACTTACTATGAAAAAAAGTTACTGGATTTTCCTATTTGCTTTTTTTGTTATATTTCCATCTATAGCACAAGACTCTATACCTGCGCAAGCAGCTGTAGAGACCATACAAACCACAACAACAGATACTACAATAAAACCTATTATAGACAATGCAGGATTTTCCGTTAGCAGTTTATTAAGAGGACTTTTAGGTATGGCTGTTTTAATACTAATAGCCTTTTTATTTAGCGCAAACCGTAAAGCCATAAACTGGAAAACAGTTGGTATTGGTCTGGGCTTGCAGCTAATTATTGCAATTGGTGTGTTAAAAATTGAATTTATTGCCGTTGTTTTTGATAGCGTAGGTAAAGTTTTTGTTAGCATACTTGATTTTACCACTAAAGGGAGTAAATTTTTATTTGAAGGATTGGTAACAGATATGGATAAGTTTGGATTCATATTTGCTTTTCAAGTTTTACCAACTATCATTTTCTTTTCAGCATTAACATCAGTATTGTTTTACTTAGGAATAATTCAGCGTGTTGTAAAAGCACTAGCCAAACTATTAACAAAAACACTAGGTATATCTGGCGCAGAAAGTTTATCTGTAGCTGGTAATATATTTTTAGGCCAGACTGAAGCTCCACTATTAATAAAAGCTTATTTAGAAAAAATGAATAAGTCTGAAATTTTATTAGTTATGGTTGGCGGTATGGCAACAGTAGCTGGCGCTGTTTTAGCTGCTTATATTGGGTTTCTAGGAGGAAATGATCCTGGTTTAAGATTAGAATTTGCTAAGCACTTATTAGCCGCTTCTGTAATGGCTGCTCCTGGTGCTATTGTAATTTCTAAAATATTATACCCACAAACCGAAAAAGTTGATACAAATGTACACGTTTCACAAGACAAAATAGGTGCTAATATATTAGACGCTATTGCAAACGGAACAACTGAAGGTTTAAAATTAGCTGTAAATGTTGGCGCAATGCTTTTAGTATTTGTTGCCCTTATTGCAATGGTTAACGGAATCCTAAGTGGTGCTGCAGGCTTTGATGGTATTACAATAAAATCTTTAGACATATCTTGGCATTTTACATCATTAAACACCATAATAGACAACAATCACAAACAATACGACTGCTTGTCACTAGAGTTTATTTTAGGCTACATTTTTGCGCCATTAATGTGGCTAATAGGTGTTGCAAAAGAAGATGTAATGCTTATGGGACAATTACTAGGAGTAAAATTGGCCGCCAGTGAATTTATTGGATACAAGCAATTAGCAGAACTAAAAAATATTGCTGCTAATCCGCATTTTACTTACAACAAATCTATTTTAATGGCTACTTATATGCTTTGTGGCTTTGCCAACTTTGCTTCAATTGGTATACAAATAGGCGGTATAGGATCTTTAGCTCCTAAT
>NZ_JBDVAA010000193.1:0-45721 GCF_039943695.1 Cellulophaga sp.
ATACCAGAATTCACCGTTACCATTCCATCCATCAGCAAAGTCAATACCATCATCACCAGCATTAGTAGAAACTAAATATTTACCGTTAACAGTACCACCGAAGAACTCAATACCATCATCTTTACCATTATAAGATTGTACGTATTCTACAGTTGTTCCAGAACCAACACCAAATAAAGATAAGCCATTAAATTGTTTGTCAGCAGAGAATTCGGCTCCAGTATATTCTAAACGTAGGTATCTAATACTACCAGAGTTATCATCAGTAGCAGTACCACCATAAGTAAGACCAGCAACTTCAGAAGTAACAGAAGCACCTTTGTTTGTTGGTGCGTTACCACATACAACTAAACCACCCCAGTTACCTGCTTCAGGTGCAGTTTCACCAGAAGTCATAACTACTGGGTTACTAGCAGTACCATTAACAAATATCTGACCACCTTGTGCAACTGCAATGTAAGAAGCAGTACCACCAGTAGCTTTAATTACAGTACCAGCAGGTATTGTTAATTTACCACCGTCTAATACTTCAAATTTACCTTTTAATTCGTATGCTATAGAAGCATCTAAAGTTAATTCATTAGATAATTCCCCTTCTAATTCTGCTAGAGCACAAGGCTGACAAGAAGAACCTCCACAGTCAACTCCTGTTTCATCTCCGTTTTTTATTCCGTCTGAACAAGTGTTAGTATTTGCGTCATCATCACTATTACAAGATGTCATTACAGTTCCAAGAACTGAGGCTGCCATCATAAATTTTAAGAAAGTTTTTTTCATTTTTCCGTTTGTTTAATAATTTAATGCGAATTAAGGCTTTGGCTGTTAACCAGTTGTTAACTCAGTTTTATATAAGTGTAATTATATTATTAATTAAAAGTTGTATGAAAAGGATAATTTTACATTGGATCCTTTTTTATAAGAAAGTACAGTAACGTCTTGAGTATCCTGAAACCTTTCTACAGAAGGGTTTAATAAATTTTTAGCAGATAAACCTAATTGCACATTTTTAGATAATTGTGTTTTTACAATTAAATCTAAAGAACCGATTGCTTTGTCAACTAGATTTCCTTGGCCTTGTGTGCCTAGTGAAAATAGTCTGTCTGAAAAATAGTTGTAAGCAACTGTAGCCTGAATGCTTTTGTTGTTTTTATATTCTTTTGAAAAAGAGATATCACCATTAAGTAATAGATCAGAGGCACCAGTTAGTTCTTCTTCTTCTTTTGTGAAATCTACACTTAAAGGAAAACCAGCTTCTGTAGTTTCTGTTAATACCTTTTCTTCATTTAATTCTTGGTTTGTTGTCATATAGGATGCATTAAATCCAAGAGACAAAGATGTTTCTAGAATATTTGTTTTTGTTTCTTCTGTAGAAGAGAATAAATCTTTTCTAACTTCCAGTTCCACTCCTAGTGCAGTGGCATAATCACCAGAGTTTACATAACTAATATCGTTAGATGCAGAGTTAACGGTAATTTCGTTAATAGGATTTTCTATATATTTTCCAAAAACACCAACAGAAATTATTTCAGAGTTTTTAGGGAACATATCCCATTTTAAATCAAAATTATAATCTGTAGAAGCATATAAAACAGGATTACCAAAAGATGTTTGTGTTACGTCTTCATATAAAAAAGGAGCTCTTTCTTTAAATTGTGGTAAAGTATACGTTTTACTAGCTGCAAATTTTAAATTATGTTTTTCGTTTAGTTCGTATTTTAAACTTAAAGATGGTAGAATTTCTGTTGTTTCAAATTCAACTTCATCTCCGTTAGGGTCTAAAGAAGTACTCCAGTTAACAGTTTGATTAATTTGCTCTGCGCGCACACCAGCTAGCATTTTCCATTTAGAAGAAAAAGCATATTCTAGAGTAAAGAAAGCTGCGTGGATATTTTGGTCTCCTCCATAAGTTTGAGGGTCTAATGCATTTGATTGGTTTAGGTTGCCTCTAAATGTGTTAATAGCAAATAATCCTGCGTCAAAATTAGCTTGATTAAAATATGAATCTAAATCATATACACTATTGATTATAGGTTGTCTTTGAGATGTAATAATGTCAAAGTTGAATTGTGTTGCTTTAAAGTCTACTTCTTTGAATCTTCCGCTATATCCTAATGTTAATTTACCATCATATAAATCATCTTCATTTTTTTTAAATTTAAATGATGTAGCTAAATTAGCTGCTAATTCATCTTCATTTAATTCTTGATAAAATCTATGATTGTCAGTAGTACTTAAAACTTGCTGAAAAGATTTAGGGCCTTCCGGAACATCCCAATTGTCTGGAGATAATGTAGATTGTAATCTATTAGGGATATTATTTTTTACTTTGTTGTATGATGCTGCCCAGTTAACTTCTAATTTGTCAGTTAATTTATGATCACCTAATAATTGATTTACAAAAAGAGATGTTCTTTCAAAAGTACCTCTTTGTATAAAACCACCACCGTTTGGAGCATAATCAAAAACATCTATAACTCCATCATACTCTTGATGTTTTTGGTTTGATGTATTTACATATAAAGAATTATACTTAAATGAAGAAATACCTTTTCTGAATCCAATATTTCCTAATAATGTAGTGTTTGTATTGTATTCGTAACTACTAAAGTCATAATCTTTAGCGGTAAGCCCTAAAGGTGATGTACTACCTCTAGCTACTCCTTCTTTAAATTTATACTCATTGTCATAAGAGGCAACAGCAAAAATGCTCAATTTTCCATCTTCTCCAATGTTATAAGTATCTCCAGCCTTTAATGATAGACTAGAATTAATTGGAGTAGGCCCTTTTTCACGATCCCAACTAGTGGTAAAGTTGTAATTATTTAATGGAAAATCGGGATACTCTTTATTGTAAAATCCAGATGCGTTAGGACCATCATTTAAATAAAAATCTTTTTCTGAAATGGCTTCAGAATTTGCTCCAACTCCAACACTTAAATTCAAGTAGCCAGAGCCCTTGTACTCTTTAGAAGAAATATCTATGTTGGCACCAGCAAAATCTCCATAGTTTTTAACACTATACGTTTTATCTATTCCAATAAACTCAACAATGTCAGTAGAAAAAATATTTAAGTCAATATTTTTTCTAGAAGGATTGTTAGATGGCAAAGGTAAACCGTTCATAGTTGTTGCGTTGTAACGATCTCCTAAGCCACGCACAAATATGCTACCAGAACCTTCTTGTTTAGATATTCCGGTTACTTTAGTCACGGCAGTAGCAACATCACTGACGCCTTTTTTTGCTAGTTCTTGTGCGCCAATAGCTGTTTTCATCTCTACAGCTTTCTTTTGGTCTAATAATAAAGCTGTTTCAGAATCTTTTCTTGTTACTGTTGTAATAACAATTTCATCTAGCATCATACCTTCGTTAGCTGCCATTGGTACATTTATTGTGGTAACCTTACCAGCAACAATTGCTACATTAGGTATTTCTACAGTTTCATAACCCACATAACTAAACTGTACAGTGTATGTTCCTGGCTCTAGATTTGCAATTTCATATAAACCATCAAAATCTGTTGTAGTCCCTTTAGTTGTTCCTTTAATTAGTACGTTAGCAAATGGTAACGGGTCATTATTCATTTCTTTGTCTGTTAGTTTCCCAACAATGCTTCCTGTTTCTTGTGCCTTTGATACTAAGCACGTTAGTAGGCAAAATGTCAATAATAAAAGTCTCATTAATTTCGTTTAATAGTTGGCGCAAAGAACGTGTCAACCTGTGAACGCGATGTTATCTACGTGTTAACAATTTAAAACCTAATTGTTATTTAAATGTTACGATATTAAATGAATGTTAAGCGGCTTTGAAGTATAAGTATTATCTTTACTTTTGGCGAACCAATCAATAAAATATAAAAATGAAAAAGAAGGATATTAAGATACTTTTAGTAGACGACGAACCAGACATTTTAGAAATTGTTAGTTACAACCTTTCATCAGAAGGATACGAGGTTTTTACAGCAAAGAATGGGGTTGAAGCCGTTGCAAAAGCTAAGAAAAAACATCCTCATTTAATTATTTTAGATGTAATGATGCCAGAAATGGATGGTATTGAAGCGTGTGAAATTATACGTAGCACTCCTGGTTTGCAAAACACTATTATTACCTTTTTAACAGCTAGGGGAGAAGATTATTCTCAGGTTGCTGGTTTTGATGCTGGTGCAGATGATTACATTACAAAGCCTATTAAACCAAAAGTATTGGTTAGCAAAGTAAAAGCCTTGTTAAGAAGACTAAAAGAAGATAATGCTGCAGAGCAAGAAGATATAGTTAAAGTTGGTAACATTGTAATTAATAGAGAAGAGTACAAGGTTATTAATGATGGTGAAGAAATAGTATTGCCAAGAAAAGAATTTGAACTTTTAGCTTTACTAACTTCTAAGCCTAACAAAGTTTACAAAAGAGAAGTTATTTTAGACAAGGTTTGGGGTAACGAGGTTGTTGTTGGTGGTAGAACCATTGATGTGCACATTAGAAAATTAAGAGAAAAAATAGGAGACGACCATTTTAAAACTGTAAAAGGTGTTGGTTATAAGTTTGTTTTATAATGGCAAAAAGACTAAAAAAGTCATATAAATTCGCATTCCGTTCATCATTTTTTATTGTAATAACACTAACACTGTTGTTAGGATTGTATATGTATTATGCAGCTGCTGTAGAGTGGCTGTTTTTGTTGTGTTTTGCGCTTGCTAGTTTTTGTATATCTTTCTTAATTATACAACATAGGGTAGAGCGTTTTATATACCGAAGAATTAAAAAAATATATGATGATGTTTCATTATTAGAATCTACTTCGTTTTCATCTGCTCCTATTACTACAGATATTAAAACTTTGACCGAGGAAATTGAAAAATTTGCCAAAGGAAAAAAGATAGAAATTGACACACTTAAAATTAGAGAAGAATACCGAAAAGATTTTTTAGGTAACGTATCTCATGAGTTAAAAACGCCATTATTTACTGTACAAGGCTATATTTTAACCTTGTTAGATGGTGCTATGGACGATAAAAAAGTGCGCGAAAAATACTTAGAGCGTGCCAATAAAGGTGTAGAGCGTTTAATATACATTGTTAAAGATTTAGATATGATTACCAAGTTAGAAGCTGGTGGTTTAACAATGGAGTTTGAAGATTTTGATATTGTAGAGTTAATACAAAATGTGTTTGATTTGCTTGAAATGCGTGCAGCAAAAAAACAAATTACATTAACTTTTGATATGGAATATAAGGAGCCTATAATGGTTAGGGCAGACAAGGAGCGTATGCAACAAGTGGTGTCTAACTTACTGGTAAACTCTATAAAATATGGTCATACTAATGGTACTACAGAGGTTAGTGTAGAGAACCTTATAAAAAGTAAAGTAATTGTGCGCGTTACAGATAACGGTGAGGGTATATCTAAAGAACACCTATCTAGACTTTTTGAGCGTTTTTACCGTGTAGAAAAAAGTAGAAACAGAGAAGTTGGTGGTTCTGGTTTAGGTTTGTCTATAGTAAAACATATTATTGAGGCGCATAACGAGAAAATTTATGTAGAAAGTGTTGTAGATGTTGGGTCTGAGTTTTCTTTTACTTTAGAAAAAATAGAGAACAAAACAGCATAATCTAAGTTGTTTTTAAACTTAGTTAACCCTTTGTAATCCTTTACTTTTTTTAATAATTCTAGCGTAAAATCATCTTGTTGGCAAGTTGGTGCAATTCCTTTTTTGTCTAAACGCTTGGCTAAGTATTCTTGCTCAAACTGTCCAGGAGTTGGTATAAAAAAGGCTTTCTTTTCTAGCTTTGCTAAATCCATTACAGTGGTGTAGCCAGATCTGCAAAGTACCATTTTGCTCTCATTTACAGCGCGTTCTAAAGCTTTAGAGCTCATAAAATTATAAATAATAGTATTACCTCTTAAAGATGATATTTTTTGTTCTTCCTCTATAATGCCTTTTACAAAAAGCACATCATTAGGGTAGCCAATAAGCTCATCAAATATCTTTTCTTCAAGCATAGAGCGTTGCGGTTCTGGCCCAGATAAAAGCACCATTAAATCGTACTTTTTAGGAACATCTGTTTTTGTAAATCTACTCAGCGGTCCTAAGTATTTAATTTTAAGCTTAGAGTTTTTTAAATGTCCTAATTTGCCCGATAGGTTGGGTTGTTTTTTTGTGTCAGGAACCCAGCACTCGTCAAACTTTTTAATAATATTTTGGTGTAGTTTGGTGGTCATCCAAGTGGTATTGCCAGTTAGCACATTTAGTTGGTGTGTAATAAAAACACTAGGTACTTTTTTGTAACATACTCCTAAACGATTATCAGAGATAATACCATCAATGTTAAATTCCTTAACCAGTTTTTTGGTTTGTTTTTTTTCTTTCTGTATTGCTTTTAGCATTTTAGGAGAATCCCAAAGTAGTTTTATTTTAAAATTTTTACCGTTTTTAGCATATTTTATTTTGTACGATGGCAATTCGTGAAATTCTAAACCGGGAAACTCCTTCTTTAAAAGGTTAAGTGCGTCACCATCTGACGCAATAACAGGAGTAAATCCTTGGTCTAACAAAGCATTTATTATAGGAATGCACCTTGTGGCGTGCCCTAAACCCCAGTTTAATGGGGCAACTAGTATACGTTTGCTTTTATTCATACCTATAAAGAAACTACTATAAAAACATAAATAGATTTCCTTAGCTTTGCCAAATCATTAAATTTATGTTGTGGGAAGTAAAAACAAGCTAAAGAGGTTTAAAGAGAACGAAACGTTTGATAACGTAATTCAGCCAACCAGAGAAGAAATTGTAGACCAGACTTTTGCATTAAAAGGCAAGTGGAATACTTTTTTTAAAAACGATAATCCAATTATATTAGAATTGGGTTGTGGTAAAGGAGAGTACACTGTTGGTTTAGCAAAACAAAGTCCTGACAAAAATTTTATTGGTGTAGATATTAAAGGAGCTCGTTTTTGGAGAGGTGCTAAAACCGCAACCGAAGAAAGTATGAATAATGTTGGTTTTATTAGAACTCAGATAGAGTTGATAGATCAACTTTTTGCAGAAGGCGAAGTTTCTGAAATTTGGATTACTTTTCCTGATCCTCAAATAAAATACAAGCGTACTAAGCACAGATTAACTAACGAGGCTTTTTTAGCTAAGTATAGGCAAATATTAAAACCAGACGGTGTAGTTAATTTAAAAACCGATAGCGAGTTTATGCACGGTTACACACTTGGTTTGTTACATGGTAAAGGTTTAGAGGTAATTTATGCCAATCATGATGTATATAAGAACGAAGGAAGCCCAAAAGAGGTGTTAGAGATTCAGACTTTCTATGAAAATCAGTATCTTGAAAAAGGAAAACCAATCACCTATATAAAATTTAGAGTCAATTAACCAATGACACACTTACTTATACTCTTTTTTGCAACATTTTCTGGTGCCTTTATGGCAACAGTACCACCTGGGTTGTTAAATATGAATGCTGCAAAAATTAGTGTAGAAAAGGGTAAGTTAAACGGGATTATTTTTAGTATTGGAGTGTCTGTAACTGTAATTCTACAGGCATACATTGCTGTAATGATTTCTAAATTTTTACACAATAATCCAGATTTTGTGGGAGTGCTTTTAAAAATTGCTTTAGGAGTATTTGCTTTGCTAGGAATTTATTTTTTTGCAATGGCAAAGGAATGGATTAAGCCAAAAAAGAAGGCTAAGCCAAAAATTAGCAAGCGAAATAGTTTTTTTAAAGGTGTTTTTTTGGCAGCAATTAACCTGCTAACTATTCCGTATTACAGTGGAATGAATGCAATGTGGAAAGCATCAGGTTGGATCAAGTTTCAGTCTTGGGATATTCTAGTGTTCATTTTTGCTGCAGGTTGCGGTACATTTGGTGTGCTGTATTTATACACCGTATATTTTAATAAGCTAGAGAAAAAATCTAACGGATTTTCTAAAAACTCAAACTACATTATAAGTGCTTTAATGTTATTATTATTTGTAATAACGTTGGTTAGAGTCTACAATCACTAAATATGGCGGCAGATAATCAAAATTTTTTTGAAAGAGTCTATGCTGTAGCAAAGCAAATACCATATGGCAAAGTAACTTCTTATGGTGCTATTGCAAAGTATTTGGGTGCTGCGCGTAGTGCACGTATGGTTGGCTGGGCAATGAATGCATCTCACTTAAAAGATGAAATACCAGCGCACAGAGTGGTAAACCGTAAGGGTTTGCTAACAGGTAAACATCATTTTGACGGCACCAACTTAATGCAGCAGCTTTTAGAGAATGAAGGTGTTTTGGTTATAGATAGCCAAATACAAAATCTAGAAGACTATTTTTGGGATCCGTCTACAGAGTTAGAATAGCGTATAATATCAATTTCTAATTTGTTAAAAGTTAGTCAAAAATATAGCATCAACTAAACTTATAAAAGTATGTTATATTTCAATTCTGCGGCTTCTTAATCTCATATCGATACACTATCTTTGCAATTTAGAATCAGTTTAAGTAAAAAGCTGAAAAAGAAAGTAATACACATGAAGCTAAATAAACAAGATGTCTTAAAGGCATTAGAAAAGATAACAGTTCCTGGTGAAGGTAAAAATATGGTTGAAAGCGGAGCTGTAACTAACGTTATGGTTTTTGGAGATGAGGTTGTTGTAGATGTTACTATAAACAATCCTAGTTTACAAGCGCGTAAAAAAACCGAAGTTGAGATTTTAAAAGCAATACATGCAGAAGTGTATGAAAAAGCTAAAATTAAAATTAACGTAAAGGTAGATGCTGAGGCTGCTAAGCCAAAAACAAACGAAATTAAAGGGAAACCACTTCCTGGAATTAAAAATATTATAGCTGTTGCCTCTGGTAAAGGAGGAGTAGGTAAATCTACAGTAACAGCAAACCTTGCAGTAACTTTAGCAAAAATGGGCTTTAAAGTTGGCTTGTTAGATGCAGACATTTACGGGCCA
Organism: Cellulophaga sp.; assembly: GCF_039943695.1. Taxonomy (NCBI): domain Bacteria; kingdom Pseudomonadati; phylum Bacteroidota; class Flavobacteriia; order Flavobacteriales; family Flavobacteriaceae; genus Cellulophaga; species Cellulophaga sp. Next base: position 8,950 of record NZ_JBDVAA010000193.1, read on the forward strand.
TCTATGCCAATTATGTTTGATGTTGCCCAAGAAAAACCATTAGCAGTAAATATAGATGGTAAGTCTAAAATGAAACCTGTAGAAAGTTACGGAGTTAAATTACTATCTATTGGCTTTTTTACACAACCAAACCAAGCAGTAATTTGGAGAGGACCAATGGCATCAAAAGCATTAAACCAAATGATTTTTGACGCACATTGGGGAGAAATAGATTTTATGCTTATAGATTTACCTCCAGGAACAGGAGATATACATTTAAGTATAATGCAAGCAATGCCAGTAACTGGTGCTGTTGTTGTAAGTACACCGCAAGAAATAGCTTTAGCAGATGCACGTAAAGGTGTTGCAATGTTTCAGCAAGATTCTATTAACGTACCTGTGTTAGGAGTAATAGAAAATATGGCGTATTTTACACCAGAAGAATTACCAGAAAATAAATATTATATTTTTGGTAAAGAAGGAGCTAAGCATTTGTCTGAAGACTTAAAAGTGCCATTTTTAGGAGAAATTCCTTTGGTACAAAGCATTAGAGAAGCTGGTGATGTTGGTAGACCTGCAGCAATGCAAGAGAGTACGCCTATAGAAACTGCTTTTAACGAGCTTACAAAAAATGTAGTGCAACAAGTGGTAAGCAGAAATACAGATTTGCCACCAACAGAGGCTATTAAAATAACAACTATGGCGGGTTGCTCGCCTGTTAATAAGCAATAAAAGATGACAACAGAAGAGGTAAGAACTAACGTAGAAAAAGCATTAGAAGAAATTCGTCCATTTTTACAGAGTGATGGTGGTGATATTTCTCTAATTTCAATAGATAATGATACTTCTGTAAAAGTAAAGTTAGAAGGTGCATGTGTTGGTTGTAGTGTTAACCAAATGACACTTAAAAGTGGTGTAGAAATGACCATTAAAAAATATGTGCCACAGATTGAAGAAGTAATTAACGTTGGTTAATTAGTGCTGATAATTGTCATATTATAAACGTATCAACTTCTGTAATTTTACATTTATTTTTAAGACTACTTTTACATGATTAAGACAGATATACTAATTATAGGTGCTGGTCCAACAGGATTATTTGCTGTTTTTGAAGCCGGATTATTAAAATTAAAGTGCCATTTAATAGATGCCTTGCCACAAGCAGGCGGGCAATGTTCTGAGATTTACCCTAAAAAACCAATTTATGATATTCCTGGTTTTCCAGAAGTATTAGCTGGTGATTTGGTAGATAATTTAATGGAGCAAATAAAAGCATTTCAGCCAGGTTTTACTTTGGGAGAACGTGCAGAAACTATAGAAAAGCAAGAAGATGGTTCTTTTATTGTAACCACAAATAAAGGTACAAAACACCACGCGCCAATAGTTGCAATTGCGGGTGGTTTAGGTAGTTTTGAGCCTCGTAAACCACTTTTGGAAAACTTATCTAAGTTTGAGGATAATGGTGTTGCTTACATGATAAAAGACCCAGAAGTTTATCGCAATAAAAAAGTAGTTATAGCTGGTGGAGGAGACTCTGCTTTAGATTGGAGTATTTTTTTAGCTGATGTAGCTGATGAGGTTACTTTGGTGCATAGAAGAAATGAGTTTAGAGGAGCTTTAGACTCGGTAGAAAAAGTACAGCAACTTAAAAATGCGGGTAAAATTAATCTTGTAACGCCAGCAGAAATAGTTGGTTTAAAAGGAGATGATACACTTACTGCTGTAGAAATTAAAAAAACAGGAGAAGAAGAAAATATTGTTTTAGAGGTAGATAATTTTATAGCATTATTTGGACTGTCTCCAAAATTGGGGCCAATTGCAGATTGGGGATTAGAAATAGAGAAGAATGCTATTAAAGTAGACAATGCGCTAGATTACCAAACAAACATACCTGGTATTTATGCTATTGGTGATGTAAATACGTACCCAGGAAAACTGAAACTAATATTGTGTGGCTTTCATGAAGCTACATTAATGTGTCAGAGTGCTTATCAAAAAATATATCCAGACAAAAAATATGTTATGAAGTATACTACCGTCGGTGGTGTGTCTGGTTTTGATGGTACTAAAAAAGAAGCACCTAAAGCAGTTGTTAAAGCAATAGAATAGTATGAGTGATATTAAAATTAAAATAACAGACAGAGAAGGTGTTTTACACGAGGTAGATGCACCAACTGATATGAATATGAATTTAATGGAGGTTGTACGTTCTTACGAGCTTGCTCCAGAGGGTACAATTGGTATTTGCGGTGGTATGGCAATGTGCGCTTCTTGTCAGTGTTATGTTAAGTCCGCTCACAATTTACCAGAAATGTCTGATGATGAAGATGCTATGTTAGCAGAAGCTTTTAATGTAGAAGATAACAGCAGGTTAGGTTGTCAAATACATATGACCCCAGACTTAGATGGTTTAGAAGTTGAGTTGGCTCCAGAGAGTTAAAATCAATTAAACTAAAAATATAAAAAAGCTCAAATTCTAAAATTAAGAATTTGAGCTTTTTACTTGTAATAGTCTTTTTTGTTATATCCTTGCTTGGTAAGTAAACAAGTTAAAGTAACGTCCTTCTTTTGCAATAAGTTCATCGTGTGTACCGCTTTCTGCAATTTCACCATTTTCTATCACTAAAATCTGGTCTGCCTTGCGTATGGTACTTAATCTATGTGCAATAACAAATGTTGTTCTTCCTTGGGTTAATGTGGCTAAACTTTTTTGTATTAAGGCTTCACTCTCTGTATCTAAATTAGATGTGGCCTCGTCTAAAATTAATATTTTAGGATTAGCCAAAATAGCTCTAGCAATAGCAATACGTTGGCGTTGTCCGCCAGATAATTTAACACCGCGTTCTCCAATTAATGTTTCTAAACCATCATCAAACCTATCTGTAAATTCATTTACGTAGGCAGCTTCAACTGCGTTTAAAAGTTCTTCTTCTGTGGCATTTGGCCTAGGAAAAAGTATGTTATTGCGTATAGTTCCTTCAAACAAAAAGTCGTCTTGTAAAACAACGCCTAAATGTTGTCTAAAACTATTTAAATCAACCTTAGATAAATCGTTCCCATCTATAGTAATTGTGCCGCTATCCGGATTTAAAAAACTAGCGGCTAAACCAGCAATAGTAGATTTTCCTGAGCCAGAACTACCAACCAAAGCAACTACTTTACCAGAGTTTACAGTAAAATTTACATTGGTAATAACTTCTTTGTCTTCTTCATAAGCAAAAGATACATTGCTAAACGCAACATCACCCTTAATATCATTTAATACAATTGTACGGTCTTTTTCATCTGCTTCTGCAGTCATATTCATAAGTTCCTCTGTACGGTCTAAACCAGCTAAAGCCTCGGTAAGCTGACTACCAACATTACTCATCTGTACAATAGGAGCAACCATAAGTGCAAGTAAAAATGTAAACTGAAAATACTCACCCGTTGTTAAGTCGCCCGTAATTAATAAATAACCGCCATAGCCCATCATAATTCCTGTGGTTGCAAGTCCTAGTAAAAAAGTAGAAGAACTTGTCATTACAGCAGTTGCCGTTAAGCTCTTTTTTACATTTTTGTATAATTTGGCAACGCCTTTTTCAAAAATTTTATTTTCTTGTTCTTCGGCATTAAAACCTTTAATAACCCTAACTCCGCTTAAAGTTTCTGTTAACCTACCTTTTACTTCTGCATTTATTTTTCCTCGTTCTCTAAAAACAGGGCGTATAATTTTAAATGCTTTTATAGAAATAAATGCAAATAAAATTAAGGGTGCAAATGCCATTAACGTCATTGTTAAACTAATTTGCACCAATAAAACAACAGATACTACTGCGGTAATTGTACCGCCTACTAATTGCACCAAGCCTGTGCCAATTAGGTTACGTACGCCTTCTACATCACTCATTATTCTAGATACCAATGCGCCAGACTTGTTATTGTCAAAAAAACTAATAGGTAAAGACAATACTTTTTTCTGTACTTGAGCTCGTAACTCAGATATTAAATACTGTGCCTGTATACTTAATACTTTGGTAAGTAAAAATGATGTTATTGCTTGTACCAAAAAAGCAGCAATTACCAATGCAACTAAAATCTTTAAAAAAGGAATGTCTTTATTTGGTACAATATCATCCATTAAATATTTAAGAGATATTGGCGCAACAAAACTTGCTGCTTTACTTATTACAATTAATAAAAGACCAATAAAAACAAGTTTTCGTCTAGGCCAAATTATAGTTTTAAATGCGGTTAAAATGCTTACTTTTTTCTCTGCCATCGTTCTATTTTCAATTTATATGCAAGGTAATTTAAATCTATCTTAATTTTAGTTATCTGCTTTATTAATAAGGTTATCAACTTAAAAAAACCTTTAAAATTAGTTTTTAAAACAGAAGTCTAGTATTTTCACACAAACCATTTTTAATAGCTCTTTCAGATGAAAATTAGTGTATTTACCCTTGTGTTTTTAAGCTTGTTAGTCGGTTGTAAACAAGCAACCAAACAAAATGAAAATTTTAACCGTTGGCAAGCACATGCAGACAACACTACTATAATTAGAGATACATTTGGTGTGCCACATATTTATGGTAAAACAGATGCAGATGCTGTTTTTGGCTTGTTGTATGCGCAATGTGAGGACGATTTTAACCGTGTAGAACAAAATTATATTTGGGCAACTGGTAGGTTGGCAGAGGTAGATGGTGAAGAAGCTTTGTATAGTGATCTGCGAGCTAAATTATTTATGACAGAAGAAGAGGCAATTGCAAACTACAATAAGAGTCCGGAATGGTTAAAGGAGTTGTGTAATGCATTTGCAGATGGTATAAATTATTATTTACACACGCACCCAGAGGTTACACCTAGGTTGTTAACTAAGTTTGAGCCTTGGATGCCAATGTATTTTAGCGAAGGCTCTATTGGTGGTGATATAGAAAGAATTTCTACACGAAAAATAAAAGCTTTTTATGAGGGTGATATGGAAATTCCTGAAGCAACGGAATTAAAAATTGAAGAAGAAAAAGCAGAGTTAGAACCGCAAGGATCTAACGGAATAGCAATATCTGGCGACTTAACACAGTCTGGTAATACAATGCTTTTAATTAATCCGCATACCTCATTTTTCTTTAGAGGAGAAGTTCACGTGGTTAGTGAAGAAGGTTTAAATGCTTACGGAGCAGTTACTTGGGGACAGTTTTTTGTTTACCAAGGTTTTAATGAAAAAACAGGTTGGATGCACACCTCTACATACACGGATGTTATGGATGAGTTTAAAGAAACTATTGTAAATCTTAAGGGCGATTTAAAATACCAGTACGGAGAAGAACTTAGAGATGTTGCTCAAGATTCGGTTACTTTAAAGTATAAGGTTGGTGAATCTATCAAACAAAAAACATTTAAAACATACAGAACACATCATGGACCAATTACACATAAAGCAGATGGTAAATGGACAGCCTCTGCTATGATGTGGGAACCTGTAAAAGCATTAGAACAGTCTTACATTAGAACTAAACAAAATGGATATAAGGGTTTTAGAAAAATGATGGATATACGTACCAACTCATCTAACAATACAGTGTACGCAGATACAGAAGGCAACATAGCTTATTTTCACGGTAATTTTGTGCCAGTGCGCGATACTGTTTTTGATTATACTAAGCCAGTAGATGGTAGTAATCCGCAAACAGATTGGAAAGGGTTGCATACCGTAGATGAGAATATTTTGCTCTTAAATCCTAAAAACGGATGGTTGCAAAACTGTAATTCTACACCTTATACAGCAGCATTAGACAATAGTCCAAAAAGAGAAAACTATCCTAAATATATGTCTAAAGATCAAGAAAACTTTAGAGGCGTACACGCAATAAGTTTATTAAAAGACAGAAAAGAGTATACATTAGATAGTCTTATAAAATTAGCACACGATCCTTATTTACCTGCTTTTAAAGCTTTAATTCCGGGTTTAATTGAAGCGTATGACAAAACAGATAGAACTAAACTTTTAAGTTTGCCAATAGAGGAGCTACGCAACTGGGATTATAAAACCTCAAAAGAATCTGTAGCAATGACATTAGCACATTATTATGGCACCCTGTATGGTAGAAACGGAAAACGACCACATAAAATGAGTGATATGGAGGCAATGACTTACTTTGGGTCTGCTTCACCAATGGCTGAGCGTTTATCAGTTTTTAGAGCAGTTATTAAAAAATTAGAGTCAGACTTTGGAACTTGGAATATTCCGTGGGGAGAGGTAAACAGATACCAACGTTTAAATGGCGATATAAAACAAGCTTTTAATGATAATGAGCCGAGTGTTGCAGTTGGTTTTGCATCGGGTCGTTGGGGAGCTTTAGCAGCTTACGGTGTTAGCTATACCAATAATACTAAAAAAATATATGGTACTCGTGGTAATAGTTTTGTTGCAGCGGTAGAGTTTGGAAAAAAAGTAAAAGCTAAGACAATTTTGGCTGGCGGACAAAGTGGAGACCCTGCTTCACCACATTTTAATGACCAAACTGATGCATACATAAATATGAAATTTAAAACGGTAGCTTTTTACAAAGACGATGTTTTAAAACAAGCTAAAAAAACATACCATCCTGGAGAAGTAGAGTAATTAAGTATGATTAAAAAAATAGTTTTTTTACTTCTTGTTTGTTTTACTGCTATTGGTTCTGCGCAAGATTATGAGTATCCTGTAATTAAAGACATAGTAACTGATAATGCAGAGGTATTTGAGACAGAAGCAGTACAAATTTTACGTGATAAACTGACTAATTTTGAAACAGAAACAACTACGCAGTTGGTGGTGCTTACAGTTAATTCTTTAAACGGACAAAACATAGAAGATTTTGCAAATAAAACATTTAACCAAAATAAACTAGGGCAAGCAAAGGAAGATAATGGTATTTTAATTCTGTTTTCTAGTTATGATAGAGAGGTTAGAATAGAAGTTGGTTACGGTTTAGAACCGTATATTACAGATATAGTAGCAAAGAGAATTATAGAGGATACTATGATTCCTGAGTTTAAAACAGGAGCATATTTTACCGGTATAAACAAAGCTACAGACCAATTGATAAACTTTATTAAAAACCCAGAAGCTTTAGATAAGTTTAAAGAGCTAATAAAAGACAGAGATCGTAAACAAAATAGAATTGCAAACATAGTATTATCCGTCTTTGGTTTTTTCTTTTTAATTGCAGGTGGTTTTATTATTTATCAGTCAGTAAAAACAGCACTAAAAATTTTTAAAAAGTTTTTTACAGCAGAAATTGGACTTATTTTTTTTACAATAAACTTACTAGTTTATACACTGTATTTTTGTGTTGGCTTTGTATTGCTGGGAGTTGTTGTTTTTGGAATATTACAAAAAAATGGTTTTAATGTTAAGCCATTTTTAGCATCTAATACATTATTACTTTTGTGTGTTTCTGTTGGCTTGTTTGTTATAACTTGTACAGTAATTGCAGTTGTAAATCTTGTAGTAAAAAATAAAACTAAATTGTCTTTTTCATTATTTAAGAGCGATTATGATTCTTTTATTACGGCAATAAAAAGTATTGGCTCCACAAGAGTTGGTGGTGGTTCTTCAGGCAGCTCATACAGTAGTTACAGTAGTAGCGGCTCTAGTAGTAGTTCTAGTAGTTTTTCTGGTGGAGGAGGAAGCTCCGGTGGAGGAGGAGCAAGTGGTAGTTGGTAAGTTTTTATCACGCAAAAACTAGAAGTAAAAAGCTATCTTATTTTTATATCTTAAAATTTATAATGATATTGTAAATTGGAATAATATTAAGGTTATTCTGCATAACACATAAACCATTGCAACAACAAAAAGCACTAGCATTATTAAAATCTGGTAAAAATGTATTTTTAACAGGTTCTGCAGGTACAGGTAAAACATATGTTTTAAACCAGTACATTACCTATTTAAAAAAACGTAGAATACCAGTTGCTATAACAGCATCTACAGGTATTGCGGCTACGCATATGAATGGGATGACGATACATTCTTGGGCTGGTTTTGGTATAAAAGAACAACTTACCAGAGCCAATCTAAATTCTATGAAGGAGAAAAAGTACCTTAAAGAACATTTAGAAAATGCAAAAATTTTAATTATTGATGAAATATCTATGCTGCATAAAAAACAGTTAGATATGGTAGATACTGTTTTGCAATTTTTTAAAGAAAATGATGAGCCTTTTGGAGGTATACAAGTTGTGGTCTGTGGCGATTTTTTTCAGTTACCACCAATTGGTAATCAAAATGAAAAAAGTAAAGATAAATTTGCGTTTATGTCTGCCGCTTGGGTTGCTGCCAAATTTAATGTTTGTTATTTAACAGAGCAATATAGACAAGCAAATGAAGATATTTTAAATACTATTTTAAACGAAATTAGAATAGGAAAAATATCTAAAAAGAGTATTGAAGAACTTAAAAAGGCAGAACAAAATACTTTTAGTAAAGATGATGAGCCAACCAAATTGTTTACACACAATTATGATGTAGATCAGATTAATAACGAGCATTTACAACAATTAAAAGGTAAGGTAAAAAGATTTAAGGCTACAACTAAAGGGAACAAAAAACTGGTAGAGACTTTAAAAAAATCAGTTTTAGCTAAAGAAGAATTAGAGCTAAAAATGCATACCAAGGTTATGTTTGTACGTAACAACCAAGAACAAGGTTATGTAAATGGTACTCTAGGTACTATTGTTAGTTTTAATGATGATGGATTTCCTGTTGTAAAAACTGCTCAAGGGAAGCGAATTTCTGTAAAGCAAGAGAATTGGGGTGTGCAGGACGATACCGGAAAAGTTTTGGCTAGTTTAGACCAAATACCTTTGCGTTTAGCTTGGGCAATAACAGTACATAAATGTCAGGGTATGACGTTAGATGGTGCACTTATAGACCTATCTAAAACCTTTGAAAAAGGTCAGGGTTATGTAGCCTTGTCTCGTTTAAAAAATATTGAGAATTTAAAGCTTTTAGGTTTTAATGAAATGGCTTTGCAGGTAGATGGTTTGGCGCACAAAGCAGATAGGCGCTTTTTAGAACTATCTGATGAAGCAGATAAAAAATATGCCTTAGATGGTTTAGAAGAAGAAGCAATTAAATTTGTAGTCGATTGCGGTGGCTTAACCAATATAAAAGCTATAGAAAAGCACGCTAAAAAAATTATAGACAAGAAGCTTAAAAAAGATTCTACATACGATGTAACCCTAGATTATTTTAGAAAAAAGCTAAGTATTGAAGAAATTGCAGATCAAAGAGGGCTATCTAGTGGAACTATTGCAGGACATTTAATTAAATTATGTAAAGATTATCCAGAGGAGGATTTTAGTTTTTATCAGCCTAAAGAACAAATAATTAAAGATGTTGAAAAAGCTAAAAATAAACAGAAAAAAGGAGAGCCTGTTAGTTTAAAAGCAATTTTTGAAGCATTAAATAAAAAAGTAGATTATAATGATATTAAGCTTGCATTAGCTTTTATTGGTAGAGAGTAACTTACTCTTGTATTACAATAATAGTAGCTTTAGACCCTGTAGAAAGTAACCATTTTTTAGAGGATATAACTTTTCCAGTGTCGTCATAAATATTTACTTGTGCAGTATTTGGTCCAGATGTACCTTGGTTTAACGCTTCAAAATCTATGCGATTAAAACCTTTTTTTAATGTATGGTTTACACCTTTAAAAGCGCCGCCTAGCATTAGGTTGTGTTCTATTACTTTGCCGTCTGCATAAATTTTTACGCGGTCGCCATCTACATATTCGTGATCTCTACAAACAATACCAACAAATTTTCCAGTAGTTTTTACATCACCTAAATATTGGTCTCCGTGAAAAGATTTAGAATCTTTTTTTTCTTCAAAACCTAAACGCGGATTCAATTTAACATCACGCCCAGGTTTAACAAGTCTGTTATCTGGAGTCATATCTATCCTAGGTTTCATCATAGAGTCTAAAAAGTTAGTATTGTTGGGTTGCTTTTTAGGCTCTGGAATTATGATAGTAACAGGCGGAGCTGTTTTTACTTCTTTTTTTGCTTCAATTTTTAAAGGTATCACAGTCGTTTCTTGTGCCACAACTGGTGCGGCAAAAAATAGAACTATTAATAATGTGAGGACAGAAAAACGCATTAAATTACTTTAAAAATTTTAAGATAAAGATAGCAAATACCTTGCCACGTAGTAAATTTTTGTTGTTAAATTAACAGTTTAGAGTTATTTATTAGGTAAACTACTTATTGCTTTTAAACCAGTTTTTTAGCTTCATTTTAGACCTACTGCGCTAAACTCTTTTTATTAGCTTCAATTAAATTACTAATGGCATCCCAAAGATATATGCGTTGCTGCAATGCTTCTTTGGCTACAGTTAAAGTTTCTTGCCATTTAGTGTCGTCATCACCACATAATTCAGAAATCATTTGTAAAGATAAAGGTCCGTGTTCATCACCATCTAACTCTATGTGCCTTTCTAAGTAATACGTTAACTTGTTGTAATGTTTATTTTCTGCATCAGCGTTTTTAAGAATTTCTACAAACATATCTGGTATAAGATCCTCTCTTCCAAACGTAAATGCCGAAGCAATTAAATGTGGTTTATTTGTATCAATTATTTTAAAAGTATAGTTTACAAAATTAGCTACAGTAGTGTCTAGGTTTATTTTTTTTAAGGCAGATGAAACAGGTTCTTTTTGTAGTATAAGATTGATGAAGTTTTCAATAGAATTGGTATTTGCTCTTATTTGGTGCATTGCATCTAAGTACATTGTAAAATGGCTTTTAGGTTCACCAAGTTCATTAATGTCACTTTCTTCTCCGTGTACAATTTCATTAATAAAACGAGCCAATGTTGGGTTGCTGGCAGGTACCCAAGGAGTATTTGTGCAAGTTAAGTTTTTTTGAAGAGCTTTTAATAGAGACATAAAATCCCATACCGCGTAAACGTGGTTTTCCATAAAAACTTTAATATCGTTTACATCTTTTAAATTGGTATAAAGCTTATGGTTTTGAAGTGCTTGTCTTAATTCAGAAATTTCTTTTTCTATGTTCTCAATTCTACTCATTTTCTCTAAAATTAAGGTGCAAAATTAAGTCATACTATTTAGTTTAAAGCATTTTTAAAAGCAAAAAACTCTATTCTTCATCTAGAATAGAGTTTCCTGTAGATTTGTCTCCAGAGGTCCATTGCCATTTTTCGTGCAATCTAATTTTTCCATTTGGTAAAATTTCTGGCGTAGACGTACATTTTCCGGTCATTAATTGGTTGTCTGTGTTTACTTGGTGGTATCTCATTTCAATAATACCACTAGCATTAACCAAGCCAATTAAATGCCCTTTTTTTATTTTTCCACCTGTATAGTTAGATGTTACTATGGCGCCATCTTGTTTGTATATAAAAACGGTGTCATTAGAAGTCTCAGAATTTGCAGAACTATTAGCGGGTCTAAATATTTTACCGTTATAGTTTATCATCAATTTTAATTTCTACTAAGTTTTTTCATTACAACCCATTGTTTTAGCATATCTCTAGAGTCTTGTGCAGGGTAGCCTAGAACAGTTTTTCCAGGTGCAATATTCCCCATAACTCCAGATCCTGCGCCAACAATAGCACCAGAACCAATGGTAGTATGGTCTTTTATAGATGCACTACCACCAATAATAACACCGTCACCTAAAGTAACAGAACCAGCTAAACCACTATGGCCTGCCATAATACAAGACCTGCCCATTACACAGTTGTGAGCAATTTGTACTAAGTTATCTATTTTACAACCGTCACCAACCACTGTAGAGCTAAATTTACCACGATCTACGCAAGAGTTGGCTCCAATTTCTACATCATTACCAATAACAACATTTCCAATTTGTGGTATTTTAACCAAGCCTCTACCGTCATCACTTGGTCTGTAGCCAAACCCATCTGCACCAATGCTAACATTAATATGAAAAGTACAACGAGCTCCAATTTCACTACGTTCTCTAACAACAGTTCCAGACCACATTACTGTTTGGTTACCTATAGTAGAATCATCTAAAACAGTAACATTTGGGTATAAAATAACACCCTCTCCTAAAACAACATTTTTGCCTACATAGCAGCCGGCACCAATTTTTGTTCCCGCCCCAACTGTTGCAGTACTATCTACAACAGCAGTTGGGTGTATGTCTACATCAAAAACAGGTTTTCCAGGATCAAAAGCTTCTAAAAGTTTAGCTAAAGAAATGTCGGCATTTTTTACTTTTATTAACGCTGTATTTTCTCTTGGTTCTATTTTTAAATTATCATTTACAATAGCAACACTTGCGTTAGAGTTTTTCCAAAGACGAACATATTTTACACTACCTATAAAAGTAATTTGATTTTCGGTAGCCTTTTCTATTTGCTCTGCGCCTTCTATTTTATGTGTAGTATTACCTACTAATTCTCCTTCTAAAAGTTCGCTGATTTCTTGTGCTGTAAATGATTTCATTCTTAAATTATAAGATATTAATGGTTAAGGTTATTTAAATATGATAAGCTTTAAAAGTACTTATAAAAAGTAATTAAAGTTTATATTTTGACTGTTTTTGTCATAAAAACTACAGTTTTTTAGATTTTATTGCATCGTAAATTACAATACTAACTGCATTTGCCAAATTTAAACTTCTAATATGCTCGCTAAAAAGAGGTATTTTGTAAAGGGAATCTTTGTATTTTTCTACAACGCTTTTAGGTAAACCTTTAGATTCTTTTCCAAAAACAAAAAACATATTGTCCTCGTAATCAATTTCGTAATAATTTTTTTCTGCTTTTGCTGATAAAAATGCAAACTTTTTATCAGAATGAACTTCAAAAAAATGGTCAATACTATCGTAAATTTTTAAATCTAGATGTTTCCAATAATCTAGACCAGCGCGTTTAACTCTTTTATCATCCAACTCAAAACCAAACGGCTTAACCAAGTGCAATGTAGAACCAGAAGCTAAACTTAGCCTACCAATGTTGCCTGTGTTATTAGGTATTTCGGGTTCAAATAATACAATGTTAAAGCTCATAAATAGTTTTTGCGTTTAAGCAAAGAAACGCAATAGAAATAGAATAAGGAAAATGTTATTTTAATTTAATTCATTTTTTCGTGTAATGCTTGTTGCATAAAACTAACATTATCTAATGCTTTTTTAGAAAAATCAAAAAGACTAAAACATCTATCTAAATTCTGGTTAGGATAAGCAACTTTGTAATAAGCATCATTCTGTAAATAATCTGTAAGTGCACGTAAGCCGTGTATAAAAGGCATGAATACTGCCCCGAGTGGTAAACTGTCTATTTCTTCTTTGGTTAGTATACTTTTATGGAGGCTTAAACCGTCTATAAAAGAGCTGAATAGTTCTTTGTTAAATGTTATTTTAGATAAGTCTTTTTCGTCTTCTGGAGCTGTGTTTACAATAGTGCGCACGGCATCACCAAAATCATAATAAAAGTAGCCTTTCATTAAGGTGTCTAAATCTATTAAACATAATGCTTTATCTGTTGTTTTAGAAAATAAAATGTTATTTAATTTAGTATCATTATGGCAAACCCTAATTGGCAATTCTGTAAAGCAAAAATCCAATAAGTCTGGCAATAGTTCTTCCGCAAAATCTATGGCTTCATTAGCAGCAGAAACACGTTCTTTTTTAGCCTTTTCTAAAGCATCAAAAAATTGGTTATTTCTGTGTATTAAATTATGAAAATCCGGAATTGTATCTTGGTAATTTGTTACATCTTCAGACTTTAGTAAGTAGTGAAATTCTCCTATAATTTTACCTGCTTCAAAAGCAATACTATTCTTAGTTGTTGTGTTATAGGTTACACTGTCATCAATATAAGAAAGCACTCTCCAAAACCCATTTTCTTTGTGGTAACTTGTGTTTTTTTTAGTCTTAACTACAGCAACGCTAGTATAGTTTTTACTATTTAATACATTTAGAGCTTTATCTATATTTTGCATTATGCCAGCTATATTTTTAAACACATTGTTATTAATGCGTTGCAAAATATATACAGGTTTGTTGGTCTTTAAAACCAAGTAGGTGTCATTAATAAGCCCGTTGTTTATAGTTTTAAAGGCATACTTTTCTTTAGGAATAGCAAAATGACTTAAAATTTTAGCAGGTTCTATTGACATAGTTTTTAATTTATGTTCCATAAGTTAAATGGGTAATCCTCATTTTTTGTCATTTCAGCAAGCTTAGAAACCGCCATTGCTCTGTCTTCTGCATAGGTAACGCCAAACCAATTACTTTCAGAATTTACTACAGGTACGTTTAGTTTGTGTTTGCTAATCATTTCCTGGATAATAAAAGGCAAGAAAACTTCACTAGATTTGATCTTTTCTTCGTCTTGAAGAAACAATTTAAAAGCTTGTTCTATAGTTCTAAATATAGAGGTGTCACAAACCCAAAAATTCATACTAACTTCTTCGTTCCCTGTAAACTCAATTCCTGTATTGCTATCTATTATTTTTTCTCCTTGCTGTTCTAGTTTTAAACGTTCCTCAACCTTAGTCAAAATACCATTGTCTATTTTGCAAACACCTCTAGATACAGAGCCGTGAGTAGACAATGTATCTTTTAGTGTGTAAGATATTAGTCCGTACGTGTCAGCAGTACTAGTTTGCATAATTTTAGCTGCATTTTTAAAAGCTAAACTGCCGTAAAAATCATCAGCATTTAACACAGCAAACGAACCGTTTATTACATTTCTTGCAGTCCAAACTGCGTGTGCAGTTCCCCAAGGCTTTAATCGTTCTGTAGTGTAACTTGTACCTTCTGGAACATCAGAAATTTCTTGAGCTAAAACATCTAACTTTATATTGCTTGGCAAGCGTTTGGCTAAATGCTCCTGTAAATAGTCAACTTTATCTTTTTTAGTTATAGCAACTATATGTGTAAAGCCATATTTAATAGCATCAAAAATGCTAAATTCCATAAGAAATTCGTGGTGTGGCCCAAGATCATCAAATTGTTTTAATTTTCCGTATCTGCTACCATTACCTGCAGCCATTAAAAGTAGTGTCATTGTTTTAATTTTGTGCAGCAAAAATAAGGTTTTGGAATGTTCTAATGGGTGGTATTTTAGTTAAATACTGTAGTCTAAATGGTTTTTTTTGATTGAAAAATAACTTAATAAAAAAGAGGTAAAACGGGTATTTTACACATAAAACTTTAAATATTAAAAACCTTTACTATCTTTGTGGTGTTGTGTTGTGTCTCAATTAATTTTGAGGCAATGTTGAAAACCATTTTAGATGGTATCAACCAATGAAAGGCTTTCCTATTGGAAGGCTTTTTTTATACCCAAAAATCTTTAATTTATTAATTATATAATTTTAGGCTTATTTTTTAGATAAAGTTCAAATTATTGTACTTTTATTGTCTATTTACAAAGAACAATAGAAATATGCCGTTATATCATAAATTAGGAAAAATACCGCCTAAAAGACATACCATTTTTAAAAAAGAAGATGGGACTTTGCATTACGAGCAACTGTTTGGAACCATTGGTTTTGACGGTATGTCATCGTTAATGTACCATATGCACAGGCCTACAATGGTAAAAGAGGTTGATGAAACTATAGATGTATCTCCAAAAGCTGCAGTGGCTCATAATATTAAATCTAGATTGTTAAAAGGTTTTGATATTAGACCAGAAGATGATTATTTAGAAAGTAGAAAAACCGTGTTGTTTAATAATGATGTACACGTTGGTTTGGCTGCCCCAAAAAAATCCTTGACAGATTATTTTTATAAAAATGCAGATGCAGATGAGCTTTTGTTTATTCACGAAGGTACCGGAACATTAAAAACAATGTTGGGTGAAATTCCTTTTGAATATGGAGATTACATTGTTATTCCGCGTGGAATGATATATCAGATAGCTTTTGATACAGAAGAAAACCGTTTGTTGGTAACAGAATCTTATCACCCAATTTATACGCCTAAAAGATATAGAAACTGGTTTGGACAGCATTTAGAGCATTCTCCTTTTTGTGAGCGCGATTTTAAACTTCCAGAAAATTTACAAACGTATGATGAAAAGGGCGACTTTTTAATAAAAGTGAAAAAACAAGGACAATTACACCATTTAACATACGCATCTCACCCGTTTGATGTTGTTGGTTGGGATGGTTACAATTTTCCGTATGCTTTTTCTATTCATAATTTTGAACCTATAACTGGGCGAGTACACCAACCGCCGCCAGTGCACCAAACTTTTGAAACTAGCGCTTTTGTAGTGTGCTCTTTTGTACCAAGATTATATGATTATCACCCACAGTCTATACCTGCACCATACAACCACTCTAACATAGATTCTGATGAGGTTTTGTATTATGTAGATGGCGATTTTATGAGTAGAAAAAGCATAGATAAAGGTTACATTTCTGTGCATCCTGCAGGAATACCACACGGTCCGCACCCAGGAACCTATGAGGCTAGTATTGGAAAATCTAAAACTGAAGAATTAGCAGTAATGATAGATACTTTTAAACCATTGCAATTAACGCAATTAGCGTTAGATATAGATAATGGTACTTATTACCAATCTTGGATGGAGTAATATTTATAAATTATATAAATAAAAAAGAGGTCAATTGGCCTCTTTTTTTTATGCGCTATGTATAACCGTGTGTACTATTGAGGCAGCTAATTTTGCTGTTTGGTTATCAATATCATATGTAGGGTTCATTTCTGCAATATCTAAACTTATAAGTTTGCCAGATTTTATAATAGTCTGTAAGCATTGCAATGCAATATCAGGAGAAAAACCCATTGGTGATGCTGCACTAACTCCAGCTGCATAAGCAGATGAAAACCCATCTAAATCTATAGTGGTATACACAACATCTACACTATTTATAAAAGTAGAAATTTGTTCTTGTATTTTTTTAGATTGATGAAGATTAAAGTCTTCATTTTTAATAACCGTTACACCAAGTTCATTAGCTGTTGTAAAAAGAGAAGCATCATTGGCGTCATCTCTAATCCCTAAACACAAATAATTAAAAGTAGTATTGTTGGTTTTACAATCTTCAGCTATTTGATAAAATGGTGTGCCAGAATTATTTCCGTTAGTATTGGCTCTTAAATCAAAATGTGCATCAAAATTTATAATACCAATAGTTTTATCTTTTTCAATCGCATTTAAAATACCATTGTAATGACCATATGCTATGTCGTGTCCGCCACCTAAAACAACGGGGAAAGTATTATTTTTTAGTAAAGTTGTAATAGTTTTAGCTAGCGTTTGTTGTGCTTGCTCCATATTATCATCAACACAAAATACAGTGCCAACATCTAAAAATTGTGTATTGTTTTTTAAATGATTTGGCATTTTAGCTAATTGCTTTTTAATAGCTTCTGG
Organism: Cellulophaga sp.; assembly: GCF_039943695.1. Lineage (NCBI taxonomy): Bacteria > Pseudomonadati > Bacteroidota > Flavobacteriia > Flavobacteriales > Flavobacteriaceae > Cellulophaga > Cellulophaga sp. The sequence goes on from NZ_JBDVAA010000193.1 coordinate 26,304, forward strand.
GCCAGTAACCGCACCAACTCTACCTTGGTTGCGTTTAACACCTTCATCACAAGCATAGCTTAAAATAGCAAAAGTTTTAGCGCTTTCTTTTTTTATAGCATCTACGCAGATTACTTTTTCATGAAGATATAAATCGGCGTTGGATTTTCGGCCTTGCCATAAAGAAGAATCTGGTTTTTTAAAGTTGTTCATTATGCAATTTTATACATCAAAAATAAACTGTTATTTCTGTTTTTAATCTTCAAATTAAATAAAAAAGAGATTAGCAAAGGAAAAGTGATTGTTTTGCTGTAAAACTTTTAATTTAGTAGTTTAATATTTGCTAATGGTAAGTGCGAGTAAAAGTAGCCTTGTAGCTGCCTTAACTTTATTTTTTTTATTGATTGGGTGTAAAAATAAGCAGGAGCAAAAATCGCTTTTGTTGTATTGTGCAGCCGTAGTTAAACCTGCTTTAGAAGAAGTGGCAAAAGTGTATTATAAAGAAACAGGAGTGCAAATAGATTTGCAATACGGAGGCTCTGGTACATTATTGTCAAATTTAAGAATAGCAAAGCAGGGCGATTTATATTTGTCTGCAGATGCAAGTTATATGCAGCAAGCAATAAGGTATAACTTAATAAAAGAGAGTAAACCGTTGGTTGTAATTACGCCAGTACTTGCTGTTGCAAAAAATAACCCTAAACAGATAAGTAATATTACAGAAGTGTGTAAAGAGGGTATTAAATTTGGTATTGCAAATCCTGATGCAGCATCTATAGGTAGTGTTACAAGAAATATGCTATTACAATCTGGAGATTGGAATGTACTTAAAAATTGTATTTATGTACAAATGCCAACCGTATCTGATGTTGCAAATGCTTTAAAATTAAAGACCATAGACATTGGTGTTATTTGGGACGTTACGGCAAACCAATACAAAGAAATAGATACTGTAAAAATTAATTTTTTTAAAGAATATAAAGAGTATGCAACCATAGGGGTTTTAAAATCATCTAGTCAAGTAAAAGAAGCTTCAGAGTTTATAAATTTTTTAATTTACAATTCTAAAAGCAAGCGTGTGTTTAAAAAACTCGGGTATAATATGTCTAATTAAATTTATAGAATATTAAAAAAGAAAACCAACATATAAAACACAAAGTAAAGTCTAGCTTGCCATTTTATTTGGTAATGGGCATTGTGGCATCTACCTATATAATTTTAATATTGGCAATGGTTTTAGCCGATTTTTTTTATACCACACCAGGTCATATTTTTAATGCTTTAGCTAGTAAAGAAATTCAGTATGCCATAAAATTAAGCTTGCTAAGTAGTACTATTACAATGGTTTTAAGTGTTTTGGTAGCCATACCTATTGGGTATTTTATGGCGCGTTATAACTTTAGATTTAAAAAAATTATAGATGCTATTTTAGATATTCCTATTGTGTTACCACCATTAGTGGTTGGTTTAAGTTTGTTGTTGCTTTTTCAAACAACACTAGGGCAATTTATAGAAAGTCATTTAAGGGTAACTTATACCGTTTATGCGGTTGTTATAGCGCAATTTATGGTAGCTTGTGCATTTGCTGTGCGTACAATGTATGTTACATTCTCACAAATAAACAACAGACAAGAGCAAGTTGCATTAACTTTAGGATGTAATGAGAGGCAATCTTTTTTTTATATTTTGTTACCGCAAGCAAAAAACGGAATATTAACAGCTGCATCTTTAGCTTGGGCAAGAGCATTGGGGGAGTTTGGGCCTATTTTAATTTTTGCGGGAGCAACAAGAATGAGAACAGAGGTATTACCTACTACAGTGTTTTTAGAAATGTCTGTTGGTAATATAGAGGCTGCTGTTGCTGTGTCTTTAATAATGATAGCATCTGGATTTTTAGTCTTGTTGGTGGTTAGAATGTTTGGAACTAAAAAAAATGCACTTTAGCCTATGTTACAATGTATAGATTTAGAGATAGAGCAAGGCAATTTTAAGCTGCCTACTATAAATTTTAAGGTAGACAAAGGCGATTACCTAGTTTTAATGGGGAAAACGGGTAGTGGAAAAACAACGCTTATTGAAACTATTTGTGGCTTACGTAAACTTAAAAGTGGGCAAATATTACTAAATACAATAGACATTACTAATGAAGTTCCAGGGCAAAGAGAGATAGGGTATGTGCCACAAGACGGAGCATTATTTGTTACTATGACTGTGGCAGAGAATATTGGTTTTGCCTTAAAAATAAGAAAGTGGTCTAAATTAAAAATTAAAGAAAAAGTACAAGAATTAACGGCTTTGTTAGGTATAGAAAATTTATTAAACAGAACCGTTAACAACCTAAGCGGAGGAGAAAAACAACGTGTTGCTTTAGGTAGGGCGTTAAGTTTTGGTCCTCAAGTTTTATGTTTAGATGAGCCTTTAAGTGCATTGGACCAAGAAACAAAGGCAGAAATTATACTTTTACTTCAAAATTTAGCACAAAAGTTACAACTTGTAATTATCCATATATCGCACTCAGAAAGTGAGGCTAAAAAACTAGCAACTAGTATTTTAAGTTTAGGAGACGGTGGCTTGCAAAAGGTTAGTTTATAGACTGTTTTATTTTCTTATTTAAAACCCTAGCTGTAATGCTTATGGCATAAATAAATAATTCTTATTTTTGAAGCACATAAACTGTAGATAGTCATACTATTACACTAACCAAATATTTATGGATGACATTTTGATTAACATTGGCAGACAGCTAAAGCTGGCTCGCCAAAAAAGAAACTTGACCTTGCAGCAAGTTGCCAAGAGAACGGGCGTAAGTGCAGGGTTAATTTCAAAGATTGAGAACCTTAGGACAACTCCGTCTTTACCTGTTTTGCTAAAAATAATGCAAACATTACAGATAGAACTTTCTGAGTTAGAACTTTCTTCTAGTATTGATGGGGATTACATTCTTATTAAAAACGGAACAGGCGTTAAAGAGGATCGTGAAGATTCAGAACAATTAGAGTATACACATTTATTATCAAACTCTTCTAAAGGAGAAAGTATTCGTGTGTATTTAATTACCGTACAACCGCATGCAATTAGAAAACCAATTTCTACAAATGCTAATGAACTTGTTTACGTTTTAAGTGGTGCGCCAACTTATACGTTAAAAGGCAATGATATTACGCTAGATAGGGGAGATTTGTTGTTTTTTGATGGTACCGTAGCGCACGGTATATCTAATAGGTTTAATGAAGCTGCATTATTGCTAAAAATTTATTTATTACATTAATTAATGTAATTGTATAAAAGTAAAAAAACCTTCAGTTAATAGCTGAAGGTTTTTTTATGTTTCAAAGAGTACTGTTTTCTAGTGCTCTTTTTTCTTTTTACCAAAAAGCTTTTTAAACAAACCAATAATAGGTAAAGTTAAAAGTCCAATTACTAGTCCTAGTAAAAATTCTTTCAGCATAGCTGGTAATGGGATATCCTCTATTAGGTGGTGTAAAAATTCTATATTGTGTGCAAATACACCGCCAGCAACAGAAAGTAGAGCAAGTGTACCAACAACAGCTAAAAACTTTATAACCCACGGTAAAGCGTTTACAAGAAGTTTACCAAGCTTGTCAGAGAAGCTATCATCTTGTTCGTTTAGGTTTATTAGTTTTAAACCAAATTCATCCATTCTAACAATTAATGCAACAATACCATAAACACCAACAGTAGCAATAATTGCAATTACAGTAACCACCATTATTTGTGTAGATATAGGTTGGTCTGTAACTGTGCCTAGTGCAATAATTACAATTTCTACAGAAAGTATAAAGTCTGTGAAAATAGCAGATTTAATTCTCCCTTTTTCTAGTTTTTGTAATTCTTCAATAGTAATGTCTTCATCTAAGAGTTCATTGGTATCGTGTTTGTGGCCAGCTAAAAATTCATATATTTTTTCTGCACCTTCATAGGCTAAATACAATCCGCCTAGCACAAGAATAACAGTTACTGCAACGGGTATAAAAGCACTTAATAAAAAAGCAAAGGGAAGTATTATAAGTTTATTTAAAAAAGAGCCTTTAGTAATTGCCCAAAGTACAGGTAATTCTCTGTCAGATATAAAACCAGATGCCTTTTCTGCATTTACAGCTAAATCATCTCCAAGGATACCTGCTGTCTTTTTAGCTGCAACTTTGCTCATTACAGCTACGTCGTCCATAAGCGCTGCTATATCATCTAATAATGCAAAAAAACCTGATGCCATATGTGTCTATCTTTTTTTAAAAGTTTAAAAGTATACTTTTTCTTTAAACTGATGAAGTCACAAATATAAATCATTAAAATAAAGTGAAGTTTGTAAATGTGTTTCTTGTAGAGGTTTTATCTCCCCAAATTATAAGTATATCTATAAGCGCTGATAAATTGAAAAATAAAATATGTAATTATTAACCTGAAAATATTGTCTATAATTGTAACAAAGTTGTAGAAAGAGTCACTGCTATTGCATTCAGAAATAACATTAGTGAAAACACTAGTTTTATGTGTAGGGTTTAAAACGTGAATGAAGATACTAAACTTATTCCATAAGATATTTTGACATTCAGAATTAGCGAAATAAAATATGAGAGTAAATTGTGTTAATATGCAGGCTATTATTAGTATAAATGGTCTTGATATTGATAAGCCAAATTTATTGGAGTTGTAAGATAAAGAAAGTGGGAAAGATGCTTTTCTATTTTTATAATACCATATTTTCTCGAATGATTTGAATAATTTTTCATTTACAATGTCTTGGTTGTTACTGTAAAATGATTTGACTTTTATAATGAAGTTTCTTTTTTCTTCTAGATTATCTATGTCTTCAATGATGTTGTCATATGACCATTCAATATTTTCTAATTGAATTTTCTCTATTTCATTTTTAGTATAAAGAATTGAGCTAGTTTTTTGTTGTTGGCTTTTTCTTAGCCAAGCTATGATTTTATTATGATGAATAAATTTTATTCCTTTTAGTTTAAAATAGGAGGTAATAGTATTGTTACTTATCTTAAAAAATCCTTCTATTGTTTGACAAACCTTTAAAATTTCTAATACTTTTAAATTATTATTGTCAATTGTAATTTTATTACAAGACAAATCTAATATATTAAGTTTGTTTATTGTAGAAGTTGAAATTAAGATATTTTCAATTTTAGATTGTAATATTTTAATTTCATTGAGGTCTTTGATGTCTGAAATAGTTAGTTTTTTGGATTTTGAGTCTATTATACTTATGAATTCAGTCCTTGCAATTGTAGAGTTTGGTTTTATATTTTTAAGTGTTATTTCATCTGCATCGCAGTCAATATTTAAATTGTCTATTGCGCCTTCATCAATTAAAATATTTTCATATTTTCCATTCAAGATTATTTTTGAGGTTTTTATCTTATTAAGATTACAATCTAAATTTATTGATCCATTGTTAATATGAGATTTTATAACAAGTTCATTAATTGCATCTTTTTGCCCTAATTCATATAGGGTTAGACTAATTTTATTAATATTATGTTCTTTAGGAATTAAACGATCAATAAATTCCTTGTTGAGCTTTAATTCAAGTAATCTTAAATTATGACCTGCAGAGTCAGTAGATAGATTTAGTTCTAATTCGCTAATATTTTTTTCAAACTCAATATAGTACTTGAGTTTTAATTTGAAATTATTAAGGTAAATAAACTTGATGTATTCTTTATCTTTTGAACTGTATATTTTTTTTAGTTCAGTATAAATTTCTTGTGTTTTATGTTCTGGAAAAAAATCTTCTAAATTCAAAGCGCCGAATATTTAATATATAAAGCTAATAAATTGTTTTTAACAAAGATTATAAAAATTAATGATTTGTATGGATGGTTGACTTAGCTGAATGAATGGTATGTTTTTGTATAAAGTCGAATAGTTAAAAGAAGATTACAAAAGGTATAAAACCAAAAAAACCTTCAACAAATGTTGAAGGTTTTTGCGGTCTGGACGGGACTCGAACCCGCGACCCCCTGCGTGACAGGCAGGTATTCTAACCAACTGAACTACCAGACCGTGGCGTTTAGCGGTTGCAAATATACAGAGGTTATTTGGTTCCACAAAACTTTTTGAAAGAATTTTTAAATTTTTTTTAAAATTTTTGTCGCTCTACCATATACGTGTTAAAAACTGAAGCAAAATTTTCTGCAATATCAACAGCCACATATTTTATCTTGTATTGAGCGCACTTTAATTTGATGTCTGACAGATAAGAAGTTAGCTCTTTTTGGTATGCTTCTTTTACATTTTCTGCATACAAATCTATGTGCTGGTTGGTCTCTACATCTACAAAACGCTTAGGTGCATCATCAAAATTAAAAAAAAGTTCTTTTTCTTTATCTAGCAGATGAAAAAGTACAACTTCATGTTTATTATATTTTAAATGTTGTAGTGCATCAAACAATTTTTCGTCCTCTTCTTCGGTCTGAAACATATCTGTAAAAAGAAACACCAGACTACGTTTGTGCATTTTTTCTGCTATTTGGTGTAAATAGGTATATGTTTTTGTTTTCTGAGCCGGATTTTTATCAGTTACTACTTCACTCAACTTTGCTAAAAGCATTTGGTGGTGACGTTCACTACTTTTTTCAGAGGAATAAAAATTATAAGCATCAGAATAAATACTTAAACCAACTGCGTCTCTCTGTTTTTTTAAAATATTCATTAAGCCTGCAATAGCCAAAACACCAAATCCTATTTTATTAAGGTTGGTTACACTTAGTTTTTTTACTTCAGGATAATACATAGATGCAGAACTGTCTAAAATCATATGACACCTTAAATTGGTTTCTTCCTCATATCTTTTAGTGTATAACTTATCTGTTTTTGCAAAAAGTTTCCAGTCTATATGTTTTGTGCTTTCTCCTTTATTGTAAATTTTGTGCTCTGCAAATTCTGCAGAAAACCCGTGAAACGGACTCTTATGTATTCCGCTAATAAAACCTTCTACTACCTGCTTGGCTAAAAGCTCTAAGTTTAATAACGGTTGCGCATTTAAATTATCCTTAATGTTCATAAACCTACTTTTTTATAGTTTGCGCTCTTTTTAAGTCATCTGTAGTTTGTAAAAGTTTTTTTAACAGAATAGGATTAAAGTTAGGGTTTTTACTTAAAAAATCTTGTAATATTTGGTATGCATCTTTAGATGTGTACTTACCAATAGAACTTGCAAGCCAACCTTTAGGAAAAAAAATATCTCCTGTTAATTGTACTTCTTCTAACTTATTTAAACATTCTTTTAAATGTTTTTTACTTTCTTCTTGTCTTAACGGGTGGTGTATGTTTGCTAAAGCACTTTGTACCCAAGATTCTTTTTCTCTGTTTTTGGCATCAAATAAAGACACCATAAAGGCATCTCTTTCTTTAATATTGTTACTTAAAGATGGTTGTAACCACACAAACCTAGCAAGTTTATCTGGGTTGCTAATACGCTTTTCTTGCTCTTTTAAAATTTCTGTAGCCTTTGGGTGATTTTTTATAACTAATTCGCCAGCAAGACTGGTATAATCGTCTTCGTTTAAAAACAATGATGGTATGCTTATTTCTTTTTTCCAAAAAGCATATAATTTATCTATTGCTTTGTTTGATGTTGCAATTGATGTATAAAGGTTAAAAATAGTTTTTTTAAACGTTTTTGGTTTATCACTTTTTACAAGATTAAGTAAAGTATCTTCAGTACTAATTTGTATTTTTTCTTTGTTTTTTTCTGATAAAAAGCTCCAATACAAATCTCTAGTTCTTCCGGTAATATAATTAAGAATAAGTTCATTTTTTTCTGATGCTACTCCGTCTAAAAACACATTAAAAGCATCTAAAGCAGGTACTTTGTTATTTAAAAACACTTCGTATAAGTTTATATAGCTGTAACCACGAGCAGTAGCATCTTTTATGTCTTTTATTTTTGAAATCTTAGCCACATCAACCGGAAAAACTCCATATCCAAAACCGTTAGCGTTGTAAATAATTTGCAGTGGTTTTGCAAGTCCTATAGTTTCATTTAGCTGAAGATTTTTACCATTTATTGATGTATTTATAGTTTTTACACTGTCCTTATATACAAGTTGTATAGCAAAAGATTGTGGCCATACTTTATCTGTGCCATCCTCTGCCTTTTGCGTAATTGTAAAATTGGTTATTTTGTTATCCTTATAGGTAATACTATCTGTAAAAACTGGTCTGCCAGATTTGTTTACCCATACGTTAGACCATTGTTTTATGTCTACATCAGATTTTTTATCTAAAATAGAAACCAAATCGTTCCAATCTGCATTACCATTGGCATAGGTTTTTATATACTCTTGCATACCTTCTTTAAAAGCATCTTTGCCTAAAACAGTTTCTAGTTGCTGCATCATTATAGGTGCTTTGTTATAAATAATTCTACCGTATAAAGAGCCTGCATTTTTTAAATTGCCTAAATGTTGTTTAATAGGATTGGTGCCTTTTGTGCGATCTTCTGAGTAAGCACTAGGGTAGTGTGTCATCATAAATTTTAATTGATGATCTATATCAGGAAAAAGCGGATTCATAATTTTATCTGCCATAAAATTAGCAAACACTTCTTTAAGCCAAACATCATCAAACCATTGCATAGTAACCAAATCTCCAAACCACATATGAGATGTTTCATGAGCTATTAATTTAGCACGAGATAATTTCTGATTTTGAGTAGCATTTTTGTCTAAAAATAAATATGATTCTCTGTATTGTATTGCGCCTACGTGTTCCATACCGCCATATTGAAAAGGCGGAATACTGGCAAAATCCATTTTCTGAAAGGGAAAATTATACGCTGTATAATTAATTAAAAAGTCTAAAGACTGTTGGTGAATGTTAAACACCTCATTAGTACTCTCAGCAATTTTTTCTTTATTATTTTCTCTGTATAAAAAGCGCATATCAAAAGCCCCTGGATTTTTTATTTCCTCTGTAAATTTACCAGCAACAAAAGAAAACAAGTAAGAGCTCATTTTATCTGTAGTGTTAAAAATATGAGTGGTATACTCTTCTTTTTCTATTTTTTCTTTTTCAGTACCGCCACATAAAACTTTCCAATCTTTAGGAGCCGTAATAGTTAAGTTGTAATTAGCTTTTAAGTTAGGTTGGTCTAAGCAAGGAAATAAGGTGCTAGCTCTGTCTGGTACCAATAAGGTGTATAAAAACTCTTTGTTTCTGTTAAGTGATAACTCGCCAGCATTAAAAGAAATATCAATTTTATTTTCTCCTATAATTAATGCGTTTTTATCTATAATTAAATGCTCTTTGGTGTGGTTAATAGGTGTGTTTTTGCCGTTAACACTAAGTGTTTTTAAATGGTCTTTATTTTCATTGAAATCTAAAATAAGATCGTATTGTAAATTGGTAATGTTTGCAGTAATTGTTAAAGTGGTTGGTATTGGATCCTCTATATTTTTAGGAATTGAAAAATTTAAATCATAGTGCAAATCCTTAATTTGTTTTTTTCTGTAGTTAGCAAGATCAAAAGAAATGCCTTTTTCTATAGCTAAGGTTTTAGGTATTTCTTTGTTTTGAGGACAACCAACTAAGGTTAAGGCTAGTATAGTAAGGAGCGTAAATTTTTTCATAAAAAATAGAGGTAAGTAGTAAAAATAAAAAAGGGTTTGACAAACGCCAAACCCTTTTTTATAATTGTATGCTTTAGACTACAATAAAGCGTCTATTGCGTCTGTGTAAACTTGTTTTGGAGAAACACCAACTTGTCTGCTAACCATTTCACCATTTTTAAATACTAATACTGTAGGTATGTTACGTACACCGTATTTTGCTGCAAATTCTTGGTTTGCATCTACGTCTACTTTACCAACAACAGCTTTTCCTTCGTACTCAGAACTAACTTCGTCAATAATAGGACCAACCATTCTACAAGGACCACACCAAGCTGCCCAAAAATCTACAACAACTGGTTTGTCACTTTTTAAAACAACTTCGTCAAAAGTTGCGTCTGTTATTTCTAATGCCATAATTTTATTTTTTAATATTATACAAAGTTAGTCAAATAAATTCCTATTTCCTTAACAACGAACTATACCTATTATCTATTGTTCTATTAATTATTTTTATAACAGAACGTAAGGGGTATTGTTATTTTTTAATGTTTTAAAATTAATTGTAATTCTACGCCTAAGCAAATAAATTGTCTAATAAATGATCTTTAACCAAATTAGGAATAGTAACCTTAAGTTCTGGCGTTCTTTTCATTTCACGCTCTATGGCAAAAATAGCTTCTTTGTTACGAGCCCAACTACGTCTAGATATACCGTTATTTACATCGTAAAAAAGCATATTTTTTAATTTTTTTGATGCTTCTACAGAACCATCCAACACCATACCAAAGCCACCATTTGTAACTTCTCCCCAACCAACGCCACCGCCATTGTGTATAGATACCCAAGTTGCGCCTCTAAAACTATCACCAATTACATTGTGTATAGCCATATCTGCGGTAAACTTACTACCGTCATAGATGTTACTTGTTTCTCTAAAAGGAGAGTCTGTGCCACTAACATCATGGTGGTCTCTACCAAGTACAACAGGAGCAGAAAGTTCTCCTGTTTTTATGGCTTGGTTAAAGGCTTCTGCAATTTTTGCTCTACCCTCTGCGTCTGCATATAAAATACGTGCTTGTGAGCCTACAACCAGTTTGTTTTGTTCAGCTTCTCTAATCCAAGTAATATTATCTTGCATTTGTTGCTGAATTTCTTGTGGAGCTGTTATTTTAATTTCTTCCATTACTTTTAAAGCAATAGCATCTGTTTTTTGTAAATCTTCAGGTTTACCAGAAGAACACACCCAACGAAAAGGTCCAAAGCCATAATCAAAACACATAGGTCCTAATATATCTTGCACGTAAGAGGGGTACTTAAAATCTATATTGTTTTCTGCCATAACATCGCCGCCTGCACGTGATGCTTCAAGTAAAAAGGCATTACCATAATCAAAAAAGTAAGTGCCATTTGCAGTATGTTTATTAATTGCAGCTACTTGTCTTTTTAGAGACTCTTGTACTTTTTGTTTAAAGGCATTAGGATTGGTGCTCATTAACTCATTAGATTCTTCAAAAGAAATACCCACAGGGTAATAACCGCCAGCCCACGGGTTGTGTAAAGATGTTTGGTCTGACCCTAGATGAATAAAAATGTTTTCATCATAAAAACGTTCCCAAACTTCTACAATATTACCAATGTAAGCAATAGAAACAACCTCTTTACTCTCTTGTGCTTTTTTTGTTCTTACAACAAGTTCATCTATAGAATCTATTAAAACATCTACCCAGCCTTGCGAGTGTCTTTTAGTTGCAGCAGCTGCATTAACTTCTGCGCAAATTGTAATACAACCAGCAATATTACCAGCTTTTGGTTGTGCACCACTCATACCACCTAAACCAGCAGTTAAAAATATTTTGCCTGCTGAGGTTTCATTAGGTTTTAATACTTTTCTAAAAGCATTCATTACCGTAATTGTAGTGCCATGTACAATACCTTGTGGTCCAATGTACATATAAGAACCAGCAGTCATTTGTCCGTATTGCGTTACGCCAAGTGCATTGTATTTTTCCCAATCGTCTGGTTTGGAATAGTTGGGAATCATCATACCATTAGTAACAACAACTCTTGGGGCTTCTTTTGTAGACGGAAAAAGTCCCATAGGATGACCAGAATAAATGTGCAATGTTTGCTCCTCTGTCATTGTTGCTAAATACTGCATGGTTAGTACGTATTGAGCCCAATTTTGAAAAACAGCACCATTGCCACCATAGGTAATAAGCTCCTCTGGATGTTGCGCAACCGCAGGATCTAAGTTATTCATAATCATTAACTGTAATGCAGCAGCTTGTGGTGTTTTTGCTGGGTATTCTGATATTGGTCTGGCGTAAATATCATATTCAGGTTTAAACCTAAACATATAAATACGACCATAATTTTGTAGTTCGTTTGCAAATTCTTTTGATAATTCTGTGTGCCAAGCAACCGGAAAATAACGTAATGCATTTTTTAAAGCTAACTTTTTCTCTTCTAAAGAAAGAATGTCTTTTCTTTTAGGAGCGTGATTAACATCTTCTGCATATGCTCTTTTTGCAGGTAATGTACTAGGTATACCTTGAAGAATTTGAGATTTAAAATCCATTTTGATTTATTTTTATATTGAAATAGTTTGGAACTATCCTTTTAGATTAAAAATCTATTTTGGTTCCTTTTTTCCAAACGTAACTTGGTTTTAGTTGTCCTTGTAGGTATAAAATTTCTTTATAGTTTGATGTTGGAAAAGCAATAAAATCTGCCATAAACCCATTATTTAATGCACCTCTGTCTTTAAGACTTAAAGCAGCAGCGGCTCTAAAAGTAATACCAGATAAAACCTCGGCATTACTCAGTTTTTGAAAAGTTCCTAATATAGAAGCTTGTGTAAGTAAATCTCCCATTGGTGCAGAACCAGGATTGTGGTCACTTGCAATTGCAACAGCACCTCCAGCATCTAATAGTTTACGTGCAGGTGTAAAAGCACAGCCAAGGCCTATACTTGCTCCTGGTAAAGCAGTAGAAATAACATCGCTTTTTGCTAAAATTTTTATTTCTTCATCTGTACTAGCCTCTAAATGGTCTGCACTTACAGCATCATAATCTACAGCAACTTTACTTCCGCCAGTAGAAAACTGATCTGCATGTACTGTAATTGTAAAGCCCATTTCCTTTGCCTTTTTAAAGTAAGGTGCAATTACTTCTGCTGTAAATGCACCTTCTTCAATAAAAGCATCAATTCTGGTTGTTAAACGTTCTTCTTTTAAAAGGGGGAAAAGGGAGATGCTTATTTCTTTTAAGTACTCACTTGCGGTACCATTATAATCTTTAGGGTGCATATGTGCAGCCAAGCAAGTAGAAATTAAATCGGCTTTAATTTTATTGTCTACATTTTTAATAGCACGCAACATTTTAAGTTCTTCGTAAACAGACAAACCGTAGCCACTTTTTACTTCTATAGTTGTTACACCATTTTTTAAATGTTTATTTGCTCTTTTGGTAATACCTTCTTCTAATTCTAAAATACTAGCTTTTCTGGTTTGTGTAACGGTATCCCAAATGCCACCACCAGCTTTAGAAATTTCTAAATAGGTTTTGCCTGCATTACGCATAGCATAATCATTAGCTCTGGTGCCACCAAAACAAATATGTGTATGTGAATCTATAAAACCAGGCAAACAAACGCTATCGCCTTTAACTTCTTCTAGTAAAGTATTTTTAATGTCTATTTGTTTTAATAAGTCTTTGTACGGACCAACAGCAACTATAGTATTGTTTTTAACTATAATACCACCATTTTTTATGACTACCAATTCTTCATCTGTAACAGCTCCTTTAACGGCAATGCCTGTCATTGGTAATAGTTGTGTAAAAGGACCAATAAGTTTTTGTTTCATATTAGTAGTTTTCAAATTCGTTAGCAAACGGAATCTCCATTTCTAAATTTTCTCGTTCTTTTACCTCTTCAATAGCTTTTAAAATGGTTTGGTTTTGTATCATTTTTATTCCTGCTTCAATGTCTGTTGCAAAGACACGGTCTTTATCAGCAAAGGCAACTTTTTCTCTAATTTTTTTATGTACTTCTTCTAAAAATAAGCCCGATTTTAATGGCTTTCTAAATTCAAATGCCTGTGCAGCAGTTAGCATTTCTATGGCTAATATTTTTTCAACATTGCCAATTACTTGCAAAGCTTTTCGTCCGCCAATAGAACCCATACTTACGTGATCTTCTTGTCCTAAAGATGTTGGTATACTATCTGCGCTAGACGGAAAACAAAGACCTTTATTTTCACTAGCCAAGGCAGCGGTAGTGTATTGCAATATCATATAACCAGAGTTAATTCCGGTTTCATTCATCAGTAATTTAGGCACTCCAGGGCTATTACCTTCTAAAGCTAAGTATATTCTTCGGTCAGATATGTTACCAACTTCAGATGCTGCTAAACAAGCATAATCTAGTGCCATAGCTAAAGGCTGGCCGTGAAAACTACCGCCACTAATTGTTAGTTCTTCATCTATAATAATAGGGTTGTCTGTAACCGAATTTAATTCAATCTCTAACAATTCTTTTAAATGCAACCACGCATTTCTAGATGCTCCATGCACTTGCGGAATACAGCGTAAAGAGTAAGGGTCTTGTACACGATTGCAATTGGCATGATCCTCCATTATCTCAGACCCCTTAAGCAAACGTTTTACTTTTTTAGCAACATACAAATTACCCTTAAAAGGTCGTAATGCGTGCAGCTCATTATAAAATGGTTTAATTGAGCCTTGCAAACCTTCAATCATCATTGCACCAATAATATCTGCTTGGGCAAGGCAACTTTGTAATTTGTCTACCACTTTTACTGCATGTGCAGCAATAAACTGTGTGCCATTAATTAGTGCTAAACCTTCTTTAGGACCTAAGTCTAGGCTTTGCATTTCTGTTTTTTCAAACAAAGAAGAGGCCTCTATAACTTCACCTTTATAATCAACCTTACCCAAGCCAATTAATGGTAAAAATAAATGAGAAAGTGGAGCCAAATCACCAGAAGCACCAACAGAACCTTGAGCAGGCACAACAGGAATAGCATCAGTATTTATATGCCATAAAATACGGTCTAAAGTTGCTTCTGCTATACCAGAATACCCTTGTGCAAGACTATTCATTTTTAAGATAAGCATAAGTTTAGCAATCTCTTTATCTATTGGTTCTCCTACACCAACACTATGACTTTTTAAAATATTAGTTTGTAATATTTTTGTTTCTTCTTTAGATATTTTAGTAGTACATAAAGGGCCAAATCCTGTGTTAATACCATAAACTGGATCTCCTTTTTCTACAATGTTAGCAACAGTTTTACTGCTGTTTCTTATTTTAATACGAGAAAAATCTGAAATTAACCCTTTGGTAGTCCCTCTTGCAATTGAAAGAGCAATACCAGCCGTTAAATGATCTTCTCCAAAATTAAAAGTCTTAGGTGCGTTACGCATAGCATATATTTTAATACCATAAAATTATTGATTATGTTTGATGATTACCAATATCATATTTATCAATAATTAATAACTATGAGTTATCAAATAGAGTTGCGCCATTTTCATTATTTTTTAGCTGTTGCAGAAGAATTGCACTTTAGAAAAGCAGCAGAACGTTTATTTATATCACAACCCGGATTAAGTAGGCAAATAAAACAAATGGAAGAAATTCTGGAAACACAACTTTTTATCAGGAATAAAAAAAAGGTAACGTTAACAGCTGCCGGAGTTTACTTAAAAGATGAAATAGAATTTATTTTAAATCATTTAGAGTTAACAAAACGGCATATAAAATTGGTAAGTCAGGGTAAGTTTGGAGAGCTTAATATTGGTTTTTTAGGCTCTGCTATGCAAACTGTAATTCCTGATTTGTTATTGAAGCTAAAAGATGCTTTCCCAGAAATTAATACAAGTTTAGAAGAGCTCTCTAATAACGCACAGTTAAATGCAGTTTTAAAAGATGGTTTAGATATTGGTTTTGTACGTATGGTTAGGGTGCCAAAAGGTTTGTGTATTAAACCAGTATTTAATGATACATTTTCTGTGGTTGTCCCAGCAAACCATAATATTACAGCAGCTAATTTTAAAGGAATGAAACAGTTTGAAGGAGAAAACTTTATTCTGTTTTCTCAAGATTACAGTCCGTTGTATTATGATACAGTAATGAGTATTTGTGAAGATGCTGGGTTTACGCCAAAGGTGTCTCACAAGTCTGTGCATGCGCAAACTATTTTTACATTGGTAGAAAACAATTTAGGAGTTGCTATTGTACCTACTTCTTTGCAACAAGGTTTTAATATGAATGTAAAATTTATAGAACTTAAAAAAATACCACAACGAGCGGTATTGTCTGTTATTTGGAAAGAAGACAATAGGAATCCGGTTTTAAAGCATTGTATGCAGTTGTTGTTGGGTGATAAAAAATAGATATATTTGAAGTAAGTAATAACTCACAAATATTTTATGACTTTTTCAAAAAAAGAATTTTTATGGTTTTTAGGTACTGTATTAACATCATTTTTAACCTTAGTATTGATATTTGGAATTGATGGATTTAAAGCTGATGAAACAATAGATATAAATATTCACGATACTTATTTTGTTTTTTCAAATACTCCTTTCTTTTGGTTTTTAGGAGCTCTTATTTTCTTTGTTATTTATTTTTTTAGAATGATAAGGGGGAAATTCAAAAATGTATTTGTAGGCATTTTAGTTCTGTTATTTTGTTTGGGTTTAATATTGCTGTTAAGTAAAATTATTTATGTTGTTGATTCTTTATTACAATCGCCCATAGGCTTTTTAGGAAATGAAGATGATAAAGAAATTTCTCCAGTAGCTAAAATATTATCAGTCTTTACTAATGTACTCTTTGCAATTAAAGTTTTATTTTTACTTGTGCTATCTTATTCCGCCTACAGAATAGGTAAAACTAGAGGGTAGTTAAGTTTTATGTAAACTTCGATTAAATTATAATTTATGATTTTTGATATAATAAAGAAGAGGAGATCTGTATTTCCTGCACAGTATAATGATAAGCCAATAGCTAAAGAATTAATTGAAAAGGTTTTGGAGGCTGGTAATTGGGCACCATCTCACAAAAAAACAGAACCTTGGCGTTTTAAAGTAATACAAGGAGAAACTAGAGCAAAACTAGGAATGTTTTTGTCCTTAAAATATATGGAAAATGATCCTAAGCCTAAGCAGTTTAAGGTTGAAAAACTAATAAACAATCCGCAAAAGGCAGGAGCAATAATAGCTATTTGTATGCAGAGAGACCCTAATGAGTCTTTACCAGAATGGGAAGAAGTTGCGGCAACAGCAATGGCTGTACAAAATATGTGGCTTACCTGTACAGATTTAGGGATAGGTAGTTATTGGAGTTCTCCTGGTTTAATAAAACATATGGGAGAATTTTTTGCAATGGAGGAAGGGGAAGCTTGTTTAGGTTTCTTTTATATGGGTTACACAGATGATGAATTACAAGATGGAGAAAGAGGAGCAGTTAAAGATAAAACAACTTGGCTGTAACTATTAGAGTTCCTTAATAGTAATGTAGAGTTGCTGAATAACCGCACTCATTTTATTTATGTTTAATGTTTCAAGAGAATCCTTATTTGTGTGATAATTCTTGTTGCGGTAAAAAGAGGTATTGGTGATCATAACTGCTGGGTAATTTAAATTCCAGTAGTTTAAATGATCCGAAAAATCTACGCCAGTAACAAGAGAAGAGCCTTTAAAAGATACGGTAGGTATCAGTTTCTGTTTTTTCATTAAATTTTCAATTTTAGCACCAAAATTGCCGCTTTTTTCATTTTGAACGACAGTTATAAAATTAGCACGATTGCCATAAATGGTGCTCATCTCTTTAATTGGGTAGGTTTGTGTGTTGGGTTCGTCCTTGTAATAACCAATCATTTCTAAGCAAATCATACCTTTTACGGTTATGTTGTTTTTCTTTAAGTAATTTGCATGCACATAACTTCCCATTTTTTCAGTTCTAAAAAAAGGAGGTTCTTCTAAAGTATAGGCAACAAAATCTATTCTATAATCAAGTTTCTCTTTGGATAACAAACGTGCTAATTCTAATAACCCAGCAACACCACTTGCGTTATCATCAGCACCTTCTTGATTGCCATAAACATCGTAATGGGCACCAATAATTAACCGTTCTTTATGTTCAGTACCAATAGAGGCAAGAACATTTTTATAAGTTTCATTCTTAGCTTTATATTCTTGGTAAGCGGTAGTGTCGCACACCTTAGCAAGTTCAACTTTAATGTAGCTAGCAATTGAGTTAAGAGTTTTTATGTTTTTATAATTCCTGCTATTTTGTGTTTTTGTAATTCTTAGCAAGTCTTTCTTAATACGTACTGTATCTATATTAGATGTAGTTTGGGTGCCGTTCCTTGTTTGTGCGCAAGAAATTAAAGAGGTAAGTAGTATAAGTGTTGATAGTATTTTTTTCATACGTATAATTTTAACTATAAAAAAACGGAAACAACTCTTCACTGTATTCCCATACTTTAGAAATAAACAGTCCTATATATACTATAGCAACCATAAATTTTAAAAAAGTACCAGTTAAAAAGCCAATAAAAGAACCAAAAGCAGCTTTAAATGCTGTTTTTTGGTCTGCTTTGTTTAATAACTCGCCAACCAAAGCACCTACAAAAGGCCAAACTATAATACCAAATATACCAAGTACAGGGAAAAATATAGAAACTAGTAAACCAACAGTTGTACCTATCATACCTGCTTTTGTACCCCCAAATTTTTTAGTTCCTATTGCAGGGATAATATAATCTAAGGCAAAAACTATTAGCGCTACAGCTAAGGTTATGCCAAGAAAAAGCCAGTCGTTTGGTATGGCTTTGGTTAAATAAAGAACAAGCAAGCCCAACCAACTAATTGGAGGACCTGGTAAAACAGGTAAAAAACTACCAATTATACCTGTTAACATTAGAATAAAACCAATTACCAAAAGCGCTATATCCATTCTTTATTTTACTTGTTTGACGAAGATAACAACAATTTGTTACAAATTTTTCACCTAAAATATTAGTTTAAACTAAAATATTAGTTATATTAGCATGAGAATATAAGATAAATAGTACTAAATTTATATTCACAATATTCTAGAATATACATAAAATAAAAGAGAATGAAGCAGTTAACTAAGGCGGAAGAAGAGATTATGCAGGTGTTATGGGAGTTAGAGAAAACGAGCGTAGCAGATGTAATAGAGAAGTTGCCAACACCAAAGCCAGCATACAATACAGTATCTACTATTGTACGCATTTTAGAAAATAAGGGGTTTGTAGGTCACGAAAAGTTGGGAAGAGGTTATTTGTATTTTCCGTTGATAAAAAAGGCAGATTATAGCAACCAGTCTATTAACAAATTAATGGAGGGTTATTTTCAAGGTTCATTTAAAAGTATGGTATCGTTTTTTATGAAGAAAAATGATATGAGTTTAACGGAATTAGAATCTATTTTAAAAGATATTAAAGAAGACGATAAAAAATAATATTTATGATACAGTATATAGTTTTAGTAATTACATTTCAGTTGTTGTTTTTAGCAATTTATGATTTGTTTTTAAAGAAAGAGACTTTTTTCCAGAGCAACCGAGTGTATTTAATAGCTACGTTTTTAGTGTCTTTATTTTTACCCTTTGTAAAATTGCCTGTGTTTAAAACTGTAGTATCACAACAATATGCAGCCATTGTTTTAGATGAAATTGTATTAACAGCAAATTCATCTCAGGCTACAGAAGAGAGCAGTTTTCCTTGGCTTAAAGTGTTATTTGTAATTGGAGCAGTAATATCATTTGCTTTGTTTGTTTATAAAACT
>NZ_JBDVAA010000194.1:0-2196 GCF_039943695.1 Cellulophaga sp.
AAAAAAAACACTATTAATTTTAGTATCTATTGGTGTTTTAATAGGAGCTACAGACCAATTGGCTAACTTTTTTAAATACGGAGTTGCTCGTTTAAGACCTTGTCATAATCCAGAATTAGATGGATTGGTACGCTTGGTTAAGAGTTCTTGTGGTGGTAAATTTGGTTATTTTTCTGCTCATGCAGCAAATTCTTTTGCTGTAGCTGTATTTTTTGGTAATGTACTTAAGAGTAAGTTTAAATACGTAAAAGTATTACTGCTTACTTGGGCAGCGTTTGTTGCCTATAGTAGAATATACATTGGTGTGCATTATACATTAGATGTTGCTACAGGTATTGTAATTGGTAGCTTTTTAGGATTTGTTTTTTATAAACTAATGCTACTTATGTCAGTAAAGTTAAAGCTGTAATTAATTCCCTTTCTTAAATATAGAATCGTTTAGTGGAGCTAAAAATATTAAAATAAATATTGCTCCAAAAACAAGTTCGTAAACTTCCCAAGTTCTACCAGATGGGTTACTTATAACTAAGGCTGTTGCAGCCAAAAAAGCTATGGTATGGTGCCATTTTACAATAGGAACAGCAAACATATTTACAAGGTTTTTAAACCATTGTTGTTTTCTATATAAAAAAGGAGATACAATTAGGTATAAAACCATAACCACCATTAGTAATTGACTAAATATTAGTTTATTTACCTTGGTTTCTCCAACTACCATATTGTGTAAGTTGGTTTCTCCTTGTGCATTATTTTCTATAAAAAACTCGCTAGACTGTACTTCAAATATTCTTTGTCCCCAAGAAACTTCTTCGCCAGCACCAAATAAAAACAAAATAGCAAATAATAAAGTTCCAATTTTCCAAGTAATAGATTTTCCTTTAGAGATGGTAAATAACCTATAAATACAAATAAGACTTATAATAAAAAGCATTAATGCAGTACCGTATTCTACAAGTCCGTCTTCTTGAGCATAAGATTGATCAAAAAAGGCACTGTCTGTTAAACCAAAATATAGTCCAACACTACAGATTACAAATAAAACTGCGTATACTATTTTATCTCTTGTTTTCATTTTTATTTATTTAGTAATATTCAAAGGTAATAATTGGTTGTAAAAGGTGAGTTATACTTTGGTAAGATTTTAACTTTTAAGCTTAGTAGCTTCTTTTATCAACCTTATAATTAATGTATTTGTGTTTCATCCATAAATAGGCAAAACAATCTGCTAAGGGGCCTAAAGATCTGTTCCAAAAGCCAAATTTAGTTTTGCCTGCAATTCTAGGAAAGTGTTGTACAGGAACTTGTTTAATTTTTCCGTTTTGTAACAATATCATTGCGGGTAAAAACCTATGTAAACCTTTAAAAATAGGTATTTGCTTTGCGTAATTTGTTTTAATCACTTTTAAAGGGCAACCTGTATCTTCTACACCATCATTGGTAAAAGAGCGTCTTATTTTATTTGCTAGGGTAGAGGATAGTTTTTTTAAACCGGAATCTTTCCTGTTTGTTCTAATACCAGTAACTAAGTCGTACTTTGGTGTGTATTCTAATAGTAAATTAAAATCTAAAGGGCTTGTTTGTAAATCGGCATCAATGTAACCAACTAGTTCTGTTTTTGCTTCATCAAAACCAGCTTTTATAGCAGCTGTTAATCCGTAATTTTTATCAAAAAGTAAATAAGAAAAATTAGAGTTGTTTGCACAAATTTGCTCTAATAATATTTGACTATCGTCTTTTGAACCATCGTTAATAAATAAAACACAAGTTTTTTTTGTAGCAATTTTAAGGTACTCAGTTAGCTCTTTATCTAATCTGTTAATGTTATCTTCTTCATTGTAAATAGGTACAATTATAGTAAACTCATACTTCATAATATACAAACTAATTGTTGGTCTTATTTACTATGTAACTTTAATAATTTGTCTGCAGCAGCAAAAGGAGATGTTTTATTGTTTATAACGGCATTTATAACGCCTTTTAATTCTGCCTTTACATTTTTATCATCATAAAACTGTTGCTTTAGCTGGTCTTCTATAGTTTGCAATAACCAATATTTGTTTTGCTGTTGTCTTTTTGTATCAAAAAAGCTATTTTTAGTATTGGTGTCTACGTAGCCTTTAATAGTTTCCCAGACCTCTGTAATACCTATATCTTCTAAGGCAGAACAGGCAAGTACCTTTGGTATCCAACCATTAT
>NZ_JBDVAA010000195.1:0-1083 GCF_039943695.1 Cellulophaga sp.
TAAAAAAGAACAATACGAGTTATTATTATCTCAAATTTTTGAGACAAAAAATATCTCATTCATCAACCATTTTTATAAATCATCATTAATTAAAAAACGAATAGTTATGTTACAAAAATCAAAATCTGGTAAAGTTTTAAAGCTAAAATATTTAGCATTAGTACCATTAGTTGCAGGTATGTTATTCTATACCTCTTGTGAAACAGAAAACAATGCTGAAATAGATGCAGTAGAAGCAAAAAGTAGTGTTGATGAGGTAGAGGCATTAGATGAGATTGTTATTGTAGGTTATGCTGCAGATCCAAGCACAATACAAACAAATTCTGATGTTAAGCTAATTAAGTATTCAAGCAATGAAGAAGCAAATAATTCTAGTGTTTTTGATGAAGAAGAAGGTGATTTAGTGCCTTTTTCAACAATAGGTACACCACCAGCTTTTCCTGGTAATGAAAATGCAGAAAACCCTAGAGAAAATTTTAATAAGTCGTTAAATGAGCACATCAGAAAAAACTTTAATTACCCAGAAGAAGCTCAAGAAAAAGGCATACAAGGTAGAGTAAATATTAGCTTTATTATAGAAGAGGATGGCTCTGTAAAAAACTTGCAAATGCGTGGTCCAGATAAACTTTTGGTAAATGAGGTTGCACGTATTATTAGCAGACTACCTAAGTTTTCTCCAGGAATGGAAAATGGTAAGGCAGTTAAAGTTCCTTTTTCATTGCCAATAACCTTTAGACTAAAGTAATAAAAATTTAAATAAAGATGGTACAGTGTATAGTTTTAGTAATCACATTTCAGTTGTTGTTTTTAGCAATTTATGATTTGTTTTTAAAGAAGGAAACTTTTTTTCATAGCAACCGAGTGTATTTAATAGCTACGTTTTTAGTGTCTTTATTTTTACCCTTTGTAAAATTGCCTGTATTTAAAACTGTAGTATCACAGCAATATGCAGCCATTGTTTTAGATGAAATTGTATTAACAGCAAATTCATCTCAGGCTACAGAAGAGAGCAGTTTTCCTTGGCTTAAAGTGTTATTTGTAATTGGAGCAGTAATATCATTTGCTTTGTTTGTTTATAAAACT
>NZ_JBDVAA010000196.1:0-16846 GCF_039943695.1 Cellulophaga sp.
TTAAAACAAGCTTTACTACGCTATTTTTCAGACGTTTAAAACCTATTCTTTTTTGATGCTTTTTTAAAAAATATCTGTCCGCGAGTTTTAACTGCTCTTAATCCCTATTACTTTAACTATTGAATGGCGATTATCGAGCTATAGAATTATTTGAATTAACACTAGACAATTACTACCATTATATATAGGTATACAACCTCTGTTACAAAAACAACAAGTATTAATGTTGTTATAGTGTAAAATATCTAATTTATTATTGTTAGGGTGAAAACAAGATATTATCTTTGTAGACTATATATTAATAATAGGTATGATTAAAATTACTTTACCAGACGGTACTTTAAAAGAATTTTCCGAGGGAAGCACTCCTATGGACGTTGCTAAAAGCATTAGCGAAGGATTTGCTAGAAATGTTATTTCTGCAAAATTTAATGATACCACGGTAGAAACCGTTACCCCTTTAACCAAAGATGGTTCTTTGGTTTTATATACTTGGAATGACACCGAAGGAAAGCAAGCTTTTTGGCACTCGTCTTCACACATTGTTGCGCAGGCTATAGAAGAACTATACCCTGGTGTTAAATTAACCATTGGCCCGTCTATTGAAAACGGATTTTATTATGATGTTGATTTGGGTGACGACAGATCTATATCTGATAAAGATTTTCCTAAAATAGAAAAGAAAGCAATTGAAATTGCAAGAGGGAAACACGATTTTAAAATGCGCTCCGTTACCAAAGCAGAAGCTTTAACTTTATATAAAGAACAAGGTAATGAATACAAGACCGAATTAATTGAAAATTTAGAAGACGGTACTATTACTTTTTGTGACCACGATACCTTTACTGATTTATGTAGAGGTGGCCACATACCTAATACGGGTATTGTAAAAGCTATAAAAATATTAAGTGTTGCTGGTGCATACTGGAGGGGTGACGAAAACAAAACACAACTTACACGTATATATGGTATCTCTTTTCCTAAACAGAAAGAACTTACTGAGTACTTAGAGCTACTAGAGCAAGCAAAACAAAGAGACCATAGAAAATTAGGAAAGGAACTTGAGCTTTTTACTTTTTCACAGAAAGTTGGTGCAGGTTTACCTTTATGGCTACCAAAAGGCGCTGCTTTAAGAGAAAGATTAGAAAACTTTTTAAAGAAAGCACAAAAGAAGGCTGGTTACGAAATGGTTGTAACACCACATATAGGACAAAAAGAACTATACGTAACATCTGGGCATTATGCCAAATATGGTGAAGATAGTTTTCAGCCAATAAAAACCCCTAAAATGGATGAAGAGTTTTTATTAAAACCGATGAACTGTCCACACCACTGTGAGGTTTTTAATTTTAAACCACATTCTTACAAAGATTTACCAAAGCGTTATGCAGAATTTGGTACTGTTTATAGATACGAACAAAGTGGAGAACTACACGGATTAACACGTGTTAGAGGTTTTACTCAAGATGATGCTCATATTTTTTGTACTCCAGAACAATTAGATGAAGAGTTTAAAGATGTGATTGATTTAGTACTTTATGTATTTGGATCTTTAGGTTTTGAAAACTTTAAAGCACAAGTATCTGTAAGAGATTTAAATAATCCCGACAAATATATAGGTAATGTTGAAAACTGGGAAAAAGCAGAAAATGCAATTATAAATGCAGCCAAAGAAAAAGGTCTTGATTTTGTTATAGAAAGTGGTGAAGCTGCATTTTATGGTCCTAAGTTAGACTTCATGGTAAAAGATGCGTTAGGCAGAAACTGGCAGTTAGGAACAATACAAGTAGATTACAACTTACCAGAACGTTTTGAGCTTACATATAAAGGTAGTGATAATGAAGACCACAGACCTGTAATGATACACCGTGCACCTTTTGGAAGTATGGAACGTTTTATTGCCATATTACTTGAGCACACAGGAGGTAATTTCCCATTATGGCTAACACCAGAACAAGTAATAATACTGCCTGTTAGCGAGAAATATGAGAAATATGCGAAAAAAGTTTTAAATTCATTAGAAAATGACGAAATTCGCGCCCTGCTAGACAACAGAAACGAAACGGTTGGTAAGAAAATTAGGGAAGCAGAGATGAATAAAATCCCTTTTATGATTATCATTGGCGAGAATGAAGAGGCTACAAACACAATATCTGTGCGTAAACACGGAGGTGAAGATTTAGGCTCTATCTCAATAAAAGATTTTAGTGACTTGGTAACTAGCGAAATAAATAGTACCTTAAAGTCGTTTTAAAAAAATAGAAGTTTAATCTAAAAATTATTAGTTATAGCAATTAGAAAGAGATTTAGGCCACAGCCGAGGAGAGAGAATAAAAACCCGCACAATATTAACAGCGATATAAAAGTACCTAATGTACGTTTGGTTGGTGATAATGTAGAGGTTGGTGTTTACACGACTAAAGTGGCGTTAGCAAAAGCAGAGGAGTTAGAATTAGATTTGGTAGAAATCTCACCAAAAGCAGATCCTCCTGTGTGTAAAATTATAGATTATAAGAAGTTCTTATACGAGCAAAAGAAGCGTGAAAAGGTTATGAAAGCCAAAGCGTCTAAAGTTGTTGTTAAAGAAATACGTTTTGGACCGCAAACTGATGATCATGATTATGAGTTTAAGAAAAAACACGCAGAGAAATTTTTAAAGGATGGTGCTAAATTAAAAGCATATGTGTTCTTTAAAGGTAGATCTATTGTCTATAAGGATCAAGGAGAAATATTGTTGTTACGTCTTGCTCAAGAACTAGAAGAACTAGGTAAAGTAGAGCAAATGCCAAAGTTAGAAGGTAAAAGAATGACAATGTTTTTAGCTCCTAAAACGAAAAAATAAAAATACTTTTAGTTAAGTATTTTAAAATAACCCAAATGTAATAGTTTGGAATACTAAGCGAGAAATACCGGAGTTTTTTCGGTATTTAATTTATTAAATAGGAGAAAAATGCCTAAAATGAAAACTAAATCCAGTGCTAAAAAGCGTTTTAAGCTTACAGGTACAGGTAAAATAAAAAGAAAGCACGCTTTTAAGAGTCACATTTTGACAAAAAAATCTAAGAAGCGTAAGCTTGCATTAACTCATAGTGGATTAGTACATGAGTCTGATGTAAAAAGTATTAAAGAGCAGTTACGTTTAAAGTAATTAGATTCTTTACGGTAATTATTATTAACCATGGAGTTAGGCTTAAAAACAAAGTGTCTTAATTAAGACCGCCTACTACAAAAAAAATTAAAATTTATGCCAAGATCAGTAAATTCAGTTGCTTCTAGAGCCAGAAGAAAAAAGGTTATGAAGCAAGCCAAAGGTTACTTTGGAAGACGTAAAAACGTTTGGACAGTAGCTAAAAATGCGGTTGAAAAAGCAATGCAATATGCTTACAGAGACCGTAGAGTTAAGAAAAGAAATTTCCGTGCTTTATGGATTACTCGTATTAATGCGGGTGCTAGATTACATGGAATGTCTTACTCTCAGTTTATGGGTAAAGTTAAAGCTAACAACATTGAGTTAAACCGTAAGGTTTTAGCTGATTTAGCTATGAACCACCCAGAAGCTTTTAAAGCTATTGTAAACAAGGTAAAGTAAAAAAATAATTCATCTCGCTTAGGTGAATAAAACCTGCTCTTTTATGAGCAGGTTTTTTTTTGACAAAACTTTAAGCTTTAGTAACACAATATTTACACTTATGAAATGTTTTATACTATAACTAATATTTTATTTAAAATAAAAAGCAACCTTTAGGCAGTTTTACATCTACCTAAAACAATAAACATTATAAATACAGAAACGATTATGACAGGAGAATTTGCAGAGATGACTGACTTCTTAATTAACCTTACCGAAAAAAAACCATACTTTTTTATTACGTTATGCATACTAATTACTGCTTTTTTAACGTTCTTTGAACTACGAAAAAAACACCATAAAAACAGTTAATGCACAATAACGAATTACAAGAAGATTACAGCTCTATATCCTTAATGCATTATTCTCAGCTCCTAAATTTTTTAGGCCCTTTTGGCATTATTGTGCCAATTATAATATGGTCCTCAAAAAAAAAGGATATAAAAGATATGGATGAGCATGGTAGAGCTGTAATTAATTTTCAAATTAGTGTACTAATTTACTCTGTTGTATTTTCTATACTACTGTTAGTATCTATGGTTTTATCGTTATTCATTGTAGGCTTTTTGTTTTTGTTTATACTATTTTTTGTTGGTATTGCACTAGCTTTATTAATGATAATAACTCCAATAATGGGTGGTATGGCAGCTTCTGAAAAAAGACTATACAAATATCCAATGAGTATTAAGTTTCTTTAATGAACAAACCTCTATAATTTACAAAATGATTAAGTATTATTTATACTAATCTTTTAAGATAAAGAATATCTTTGCTACTTATAATTTAGCAAAAACATATGGATTTATCTAAAGTAAAAATGGTTGTTACAGATATGGACGGCACCTTACTAAACTCTAAACATGAGGTTAGTGAAAAGTTCCTTAATCAATTTAAAAAATTAAAAGAAAACAACATTTTATTTGTTGCTGCCAGCGGTAGACAATACCATAGTATAGTAGATAAATTACACCCTATAAAAAATGATATTTTAGTTATTGCTGAAAATGGTGCCATTGCAAAAGACAAAGACAAGGAGTTGCTGCAAACTGGCTTAGATAAAAATACTATATTAGAACTGCTAGACTTAATTTCTACCATAGACAATGTTTATCCTGTACTCTGCGGCAAAAAGAAAGCCTATATCTCATCTAACTCTGAAGAATTTATTATGAAATTTAAAGAGTACTATGCTGAATATGCACTTTTAGAGAATTTGAAAAGCTATGATGATGATATTTTAAAAATAGCAATTTATCATTTTGAAAGCTCTGAAACCTTTATCTATCCAAAGGTAAAACACTTAGAATCTAATTTAAAGGTGAAAATATCTGGAGAAAATTGGCTAGACTTATCTCATAATGATGCACACAAGGGACACGCTTTAAAAAAACTACAAGATATGTTTAATATTTCCTCTGCAGAAACTATGGTGTTTGGAGATTTTAATAATGATTTAGAGATGCTTGCCCTTGCAGATTTTAGTTTTGCAATGAAAAATGCACACCCAAATGTTACAAAAGCCGCTAACTACAGCACTAAAAGTAATGATGAATATGGCGTTGAAACTATTTTAGATCTACTTTTAGAAACTAAAAATTAAGTCTTTTTCTTTTTTTTACGAGCAGCAGGAAACAATACATTATTTAGTATTAGCCTATAACCAGGGGATGTAGGATGCAACTCTAACTCGGTTTTTGGATCCCCTACCCTGTGCTGATAGTCTTCAGGATCATGACCACCGTAAAAAGTAAAAAAACCTTTTCCTTTTATACCGTGAATATACCTAGCCTCATTATTTATTTTATTTTCTCCTAAAACCAAAACATTTGATTTTATTAATAATCTATTAAAAGATGTTGTTTGCCCCATAAACCCTTTTACCAAGGATGTATGGTTTTGACAAAGCATTGTTGGTACTGGATCCCACTTTGCTGAAAAATCCATTAACGAAAAATAATCAGTTTCTTTAGATATTTGTCTTTTTTGAGTCATATCTATATTCGAAAATTCATAAACCATTGGGTTACGCTCTAGTGTAAAATCTTTAAACGCAAATGTTTTTTTATAATCTATTTGAGTTTGGTAACTAGGATCAGATGCATCACCATCAAACATTGGCTCACAAATATCTACACCTTCTGCAGATAAAGCAATATCAAAACTATCTGTAGCGGAACACATAGCAAACATAAAACCACCTCCTATTACGTAGTTTCTAATTTTTGTAGCAACTGCTGCTTTTTCCTCAGAAACTTTAGAATACCCTAGTTTGCTAGCCAATTCTTCAGATTTCTTTTTATTTTCTATATACCACGGAGCAGCTTTGTAACTACCATAAAACTTACCATACTGACCCGTAAAATCTTCATGGTGCAAATGTAGCCAATCATATAAAGCCAGTTTATCACTTAAAACTTCCTCGTCATAAATGGTAACATAAGGAATTTCTGCATACGTTAACACCATAGTAACAGCATCATCCCATGGCTGATTGCCCTTGGGTGAGTACACTGCAATTTTAGGTGCTTTTTCTAAAATAACTGCATCTTGATTTTTAGACGGGCTGCTAATTTCTTCTAAAATTTGTTCTGATTGAGCTGTAGATAAAACCTCAAAAGAAACTCCTCTTATTTGACATTCTTTACGAATAGCATCACCATCTGGTAAAAGAAAAGAACCACCTCTGTAATTTAACAACCAATGTACTTTTTGTTGTTTAGCTAATACCCAATAGGTTATACCATATGCTTTTAAATGATTTTTTTGACTTTCTGCATCCATAGGAATTAGAATATTAGAAGCCATTGTACATAGCGTACACAAAAGAAAAGAAAAAAGTAAAAGGTATTTGCGCATTCTAAATGATATTTTTTGCCTTTTAAAGGTAAGTAAATCTCATTTTATATTGCCTAAGCAAATCTTAAAAAGCAAAAAAAATTGTTCTACACATAAAAAGCGCAGAACAATTTTTAAATAATTAATTAAAAAGGAACGTCATTATCGTCCTCGGGAGGTAATCCATCATTCATAGAACTACCAAAAGCCTCATTTGCACTTGGTAACCCTTGTGTTAAAAATGGATTTTCTTCGTTTTCATTCATTTTAGATTGGAATTCTACAGGAGAATCAAAATCATCTAGGTTATCAAACTTACCTTGACTACCAATAAATTTAAGTCTAATGTTTTCTAAACCACCATTCCTGTGTTTTGCTACAATAAATTCACCCTGACCTTGTGTTGGAGAGTGTTCATCATCATCCCATTCATCAATTTTATAGTATTCTGGTCTGTAAATAAACGATACAATATCGGCATCTTGTTCAATTGCTCCAGATTCACGTAAATCTGATAGAATTGGTCTTTTACTTCCACCACGCGTTTCTACCGCCCTTGACAACTGTGAAAGTGCAATTACTGGCACATTAAGTTCTTTTGCTAGTGCTTTTAAGTTTCTAGAAATTGTAGAAATTTCTTGTTCCCTGTTTCCTCCTTTTTGCGTTCCACCTGCGGTCATAAGCTGCAAATAATCAATCATAATCATTTTTATACCGTGTTGTGATGCTAGTCTTCTACATTTTGCTCTTAAGTCAAAAATAGAAAGAGACGGAGTATCATCTATAAACAACGGTGCAGACTCTAATGTTTTTACTTTAACATTTAACTGCTCCCACTCGTGTTTTTCTAATTTACCTGTACGTAGTTTTTCTGATGACAAACCTGTTTCTGAAGAAATAAGTCTTGTTATTAACTGTACAGAAGACATCTCTAATGAGAAAAAGGCAACTGGCATTTGAGATTGCACTGCCATATTACGCGCCATAGATAAGGTAAATGCTGTTTTACCCATACCAGGACGTGCGGCTACAATAATTAAATCACTGGGCTGCCAACCAGATGTTAACTCATCTAACTTATGAAAACCAGATGGTACACCACTTAAACCCTCTTTACCAGATATTTCTTCAATTCTTTTCTTAGCCTGTATTACTAAGTTTTGCGCTGTTTCTGCAGAACGTTTTAAGTTACCCTGTGTAACATCATACAATTTAGATTCTGCTGCATCTAATAAATCAAATACATCTGTAGCATCTTCATATGCTTCCTGTATAATTTCATTAGAAATTTTTATTAAACTTCTTTGAATAAATTTCTGAAGAATAATTCTGGCGTGAAACTCTATATGAGCAGAAGATGTAACTTTTTGGGTTAATTTAATAAGGTAAAAATCTCCTCCTGAAACATCTAACTTCCCATCTTGCTTTAATTGGGTAGAAACAGTTAATAAATCTATCGGTTCAGAAGATTCAAACAACTTAAAAATTGCTTCATATATATTTTTGTGTGCTTCTTTATAAAAAACATCTGGATGTAAAATATCTATAACTTCATCTACACCTTTTTTATCAATCATCATTGCACCAATCACAACCTCCTCTAAATCAACGGCTTGTGGTGGTATTTTTCCTCTCTCTAAATTTATAATTGTAGATTTATCTATCTTATGTCCTACTACTGGGCTTGGCTTATCCATATTTGCTAAAGTATGCAATTAACGTTTAGTTAACTTATAAAATGGGTGTAGTGATATTCACTATTGATTAACAATTGACCTGTTGATAAGTTACGAATTTGTGTTCATAACCAAAAAAAATCCAAAGATTAAACTTTGGATTTTTATTATTTTGAATAAAAATGCCTGTTAGCCATTAAAGACTCCCATACTTTCATATTTACCCATTCTGTTTTCTACCAATTCTTTTGGTGATAACTTTTTAAGATCATCAAAATGAGAAATAATTTTGTTTTTTACAATTGTAAAATTCTTATCTCTGTTTGCATGAGCTCCACCTGCTGGTTCACGTACAATTTCATCAATAAGTTTTAATTTCTTCATATCTGTTGCTGTAAGTTTTAATGCTTCAGCAGCTTGCTCTTTATACTCCCAGCTTCTCCATAAAATTGAAGAACAAGATTCTGGAGAGATTACAGAGTACCACGTATTTTCTAACATTAGTACTTTATCACCAACACCAATACCTAATGCACCACCAGAAGCACCTTCTCCTATTATTACAACAATAATTGGCACTTTAAGGCGTGTCATTTCTAATATATTACGTGCAATAGCCTCACCTTGTCCACGTTCTTCTGCTTCAATACCTGGGTAAGCACCTGGAGTATCTATAAAACAAACAACAGGAACATCAAACTTTTCAGCAGATTTCATTAAACGCAATGCTTTACGGTAGCCCTCTGGGTTAGCCATACCAAAATTACGATACTGTCTGGTTTTAGTATTGTATCCTTTTTGCTGACCAATAAACATAAAGCTTTGGTCACCAATTTTACCAAGACCACCAATCATTGCTTTATCATCTTTTACATTACGGTCTCCGTGAAGCTCTAAAAAAGTATCTCCGCAGATTGCGTTTATGTAGTCTAATGTATAAGGTCTGTTTGGGTGTCTAGATAATTGCACCCTTTGCCAAGGTGTAAGATTTTTATATATATCTTTTCTAGTCTCTGTTAATTTTTTCTCTATCTGCTTACAAGTTTCAGATACATCAACATCACTCTCCTTGCCAATTATCTGACACTTATCTAGCTGCTCTTCTAGCTCTTTGATAGGGAGTTCAAAGTCTAAATATTCCATATTTTCAAATAGGTTTGATTTATATCAAGAAACAAATATATGATATTAATGTAACTCACCCATTAGACATCTAAAAAAATACTAAAAATATCTAAAAAGTAACTATTAAAATCTTTGCCTTTATTTTGTAAATAACAGCTCTCTATATTTTGTTAAAGGCCATAACTCATTCTCTATCAACTGCTCTAACTTATCACTATGATGTCTAATTTCTTCAAAAAACGGTTTTACATTATCACAATAAGCAAATGCTTTTTTACTTAAATCTTTTAAGTTATTTGCATCTCTACGTGCTTGGGTCATAGCATCTGTCTTTTCTTTAATACCATTTATATGCTCTAGAATTTCTTCTAAAATAGTAGTTTGTGAAGCTGCCATTGTTTTATAAGAATCGCCATAAATGCTTTTTAAACCTACTATAGTTTGTATTAATTTATTTTGATAAGCCAATGCTGCTGGCACAATATGACTATAGACTAACTCATTAAAAACACGACCTTCTATTTGTACATGCATAATGTATGATTCTAGTTCAATTTCTTGTCTAGCAGTAATCTCTACATCACTCATTACCTTCATAGATTTAAAAAGGTCTAAACTCTCTTTAGAAGTTAAAACTTTTAACGCTTGAGGTGTATTTTTGTTATTACTTAATTTTCTTTTTTTAGCTTCTTTTTCCCATTCTTTACTATAACCATCACCATCAAACCTAATTCTTTTAGATGTTTTGATATACTCTCTTAAAACGTTAAAAACAGCTTCATCTTTCTTAAGACTCTTATTATCTATTAGTTCATCTACTTCGGTTTTAAATTCTATTAACTGTTTTGCTACAATTGTATTTAAAACCGTCATTGGTTTAGAGCAGTTTGTTTTAGAGCCAACACCACGCATCTCAAACTTATTACCTGTAAAGGCAAAAGGTGACGTTCTGTTTCTATCTGTATTGTCTAAAAGTATTTCTGGTATTTTACCAACTACATTTAACTTAAGTTCTGTTTTTTCTTCTGGTGATAATTTTCCTTTAGAAACACCTTCTAACTCATCTAAAACCCTACTTAATTGCGTGCCTATAAAGATTGAAAAAATTGCTGGTGGCGCTTCATTAGCTCCCAACCTATGATCGTTACTTGCAGATGCTATTGAAGATCTTAGTAACTCCTCGTACGTATCTACTGCTTTTATTGTATTGATAAAGAACGTTAAAAACTGAAGATTTTTCATTGGCGTAGAACCAGGACTTAACAAGTTAGTACCTGTATCTGTTGCTAACGACCAATTGTTATGTTTACCAGAACCATTTATATGTGCAAATGGCTTTTCATGAAACAAGACTTTTAAATTATGTTTGTCTGCAATTTTATCCATAACATCCATTAATAATAGGTTATGGTCTACTGCAAGGTTTGCTTCTTCAAAAACCGGAGCAAGCTCAAACTGATTAGGAGCAACCTCATTATGTCTGGTTTTAACAGGTATACCTAGTTTAATGCACTCTACCTCTAGCTCTTTCATAAAGTTAAGCACCCTACTAGGAATAACACCAAAATAATGATCATCTAATTGTTGTCCTTTTGCTGCATGATGACCAACCAAGGTTCTACCAGTAAGTATAATATCTGGTCTAGAGTATGCCAAAGCCTTATCTATAACAAAATACTCTTGCTCCCAACCTAAAGTAGCATTTACTTTAGTTACATTTTTATCAAAATATTTAGCTACAGCAGTTGCTGCCTCATCTACAGCAGATAATGCACGTAAAAGAGGTGCCTTGTTATCTAAAGCTTCACCTGTATAAGAAACAAATATTGTAGGTATACATAAAGTTTTATCATATATAAAAGCTGCAGAAGTAGGATCCCATGCGGTATACCCTCTTGCTTCAAACGTATTTCTAATTCCTCCACTAGGAAAACTAGAAGCATCTGGCTCTTGTTGCACCAATTGTCCGCCTCCAAATTTTTCTAAAGCTCGCCCATCATTTAAAACATCAAAAAAAGCATCATGTTTTTCTGCTGTTGTTCCGGTTAATGGCTGAAACCAATGTGTGTAATGCGTAGCACCCATTGTTATTGCCCAAGACTTTATACCTTCTGCTACTTGATCTGCTATTTTACGATCTATTTTAGCTCCAGAAAAAATAGCTTCTTTTACAGTTGCCAGCGCATCTTTGGTTAAGAATTGTAACATTCTTTCCTCGTTAAAAACATGGTTTCCAAATTTTTTAGAACGAGTTCCTTTTTCATTTATCACAAAATTTTGCCTAGACAAACTTTCTTTAACAGCATTGAACCTTACTAAAGACATATTTATAGTTTTAAAAGTGGTATGAATTGCAAAATTAGTAATTAAACTGATAAAAAATATAATATTTTTAATTAACCCCTAAAAAAATAAGGGTATCAAGAATTTCATCTAATAATTTAGCAATTACCCCTATAAAAATTATGGAGATACAATGAAAAAAATTACTTTTGCCTCATCTTTAATGAAATTACAACAATCAACATTATGAGCAAATCTAAATTAGAGTATATCTGGCTTGATGGTTACAAGCCAACTCAAAACATGAGAAGTAAAACTAAAGTAGTAGAAGACTTTAGTGGAAAACTAGAAGATTGCGAAATCTGGTCTTTTGATGGTTCATCAACAAGACAAGCTTCTGGTGGAGCTTCTGACTGTTTATTAAAACCTGTTGCTATATATCCAGACCCTGCACGTAAGGATGGTTATTTAGTAATGACTGAAGTTTTAAATGCAGATGGTACTCCTCACGAATCTAACGGAAGAGCTACAATCGATGATAACGACAATGATTTTTGGTTCGGTTTTGAGCAAGAATACTTTATTATGGATACGCAAACACAATTACCTTTAGGTTTCCCTATTGGTGGTTACCCTGCTCCACAAGGAATGTACTATTGCTCTGTTGGTGGTAAGCACACTCACGGTAGAGAATTAGTAGAAGAGCACGCTGATCTTTGTATTGAAGCTGGTTTAAACTTTGAAGGTATTAACCAAGAAGTTGCAAGTGGACAATGGGAATACCAATTATTTGCTAAAGGAGCTAAAAAAGCTGGTGATGAAATATGGGTATCTCGTTACTTATTAGATAGATTAACTGAGCAATATGGTTACTATATAGAATACCACCCTAAACCATTAGGTAAGGATATGGACTGGAACGGTTCTGGTATGCACGCAAACTTTTCTAATACAACTTTAAGAACTTGTGGTTCTCAAGAAACTTATGAGAAAATATGTGAAGCATTTAGACCAGTAGTAAAAGAGCACATTGCTGTTTACGGTGAGTTTAACGATCAACGTTTAACTGGTGAGCATGAGACTGCTTCTATTAACGATTTTAGTTATGGTGTTTCTGATAGAGGAGCTTCTATTAGAATTCCTATTATTACAGTAGAAAAAGGCTGGAAAGGCTGGTTAGAAGACAGAAGACCTGCATCTAACGGAGATCCTTACAAAATTGCTGGAAGAATTATTAAAACTGTAAAATCTGCAAAGATTTAAGTATATAATTAAATTAATTGTTTTTAAAAACGCCTAAGAATTTTTCTTAGGCGTTTTTTTATATCTAACAGGTTAACAATGTTACTTTATAATAGCTGTAGTATTATATAGTAAAGTATATAAAAGTAGCATAACCAGCCAAGAGCACAATTCCGTCTCTCCACCCCAAACGTAATCCTTTAGGTATAAAAACCAATGGTAACAATACTAATGCAAAACCAAGCATCCACAAAATATCATTACTAAGTAGTGTTTGGTCTACAACTTTTAAAGGTGTTATCATTGCTGTAATACCAAGTACTGCAAAAATGTT
The DNA here is from genome assembly GCF_039943695.1 of Cellulophaga sp. Taxonomy (NCBI): domain Bacteria; kingdom Pseudomonadati; phylum Bacteroidota; class Flavobacteriia; order Flavobacteriales; family Flavobacteriaceae; genus Cellulophaga; species Cellulophaga sp. The sequence goes on from NZ_JBDVAA010000196.1 coordinate 13,124, forward strand.
AAAAATATTAGAGCCAATTAAGTTTCCTAAAGAAATAGCCTTCTCCTTTTTTATTACTGCAATAATAGATGCCGCTAGTTCTGGTATACTTGTTCCTATAGATACTACCGTTACACCAATTACACGTTCACTTACATTATAAAACCTAGCTAAACCTGTTGCACCACTTACCAGTAGCTCTGATCCTCCCCAAAGTCCTAAACCACCTAACACTAAAAATAGTATCATTTTAAACGTAGGTAAAGGCATATCATCCTCTGGAGCCTCATCTTCTACTGCTGTTTTCTGAAACTTAATAAGATATACTATATATATTATTAAAAGAGCAACCATCACTAAGCCCTCATAAAAAACAATAACACCATCAAAATAGATAAAGCCAAAGAATAATAAAGAGGCAAACATTAAAATAGGCCAATCTGTAGTATAAAAACTTTTGCGAACATTTATACTACCCAATAAAATTATAAAACCTAAGACCAAACCTAAGTTAGCAATATTAGAACCCACAACATTACCTAAAGATAAATCTGGCGAGCCATCTAATGCAGCTTTGATACTTACAATTAATTCTGGTGCAGATGTTGCAAAAGAGACTACCGTCATCCCCACAACAATTTTTGGAATTTGTAATCTTAAAGAAAGTGCTACTGATGATTTTAGCAACCAGTTACCTCCCATTATTAAAAAAACCAAACCAATAATTATGTATACAATATTAAGCATCTATCACTTTTTTTTGAGCAAATATAGCAATTAGAACGCTACATATTTTTTAAAAAAGTTATATTTTAAAATTGATAAAAAAAGTATCTAAGACTAGCAAAAACAACTACTTGAAAGAATGAAACATCAAAAAAAGCGCTAATCTAGAATGAAAATCCCCTTGTAGAATTATTAAACCACAAAAATGCCCCTACAAAAGCTACATTTTAAAACAAAAAATACAATTTAACATTACATATATAAACAATATGCAAGCTTAAAGTTTAAATATTAAAACAATTATTATTATATAGTTATAAATAGTGTATTCACTTATAATAATAGTAGTTAACTTATTTGCAAGTGAGTATAATTTATATATATCTTAATTGAATAATCGATTATTTACAACTAATTATTAACCTTTTTAAACCACACATTATGATTATTCTATCTGAAATTTTATTTAGTTATACCATAACTATTATTGTAATACTATTCTAAGAAAAATCATATAGGCCTATATACCAATAAAGGTTGCTATAAAAGCAACCTTTATTATTTTTAGTATTACCATATATTTGCAGAAATATACTTTTATGAAAAAAGCTCTTTTTAAATTTCTTGCCAAAATTAATCGCATACTACTACCATCTTACAGTAAAAAACAGCTAGATTTATCTAAGGCTAGTAAATTACAGTTAGCAGTAATTGGTTGGCGTTATTATGTAACCACAAATGCTATAGACTAATAATGTAGTAAAGATGCAACGCTATAGTTGGCTATTTTATCTTTACCGTTTAAAAAATCTAGTTCTATTAAAAAGTTACACTGTACTACCTCTCCTCCTAATTCTTCAATTAATTCACAAACAGCTTTAGCGGTACCACCAGTAGCCAGCACATCATCATGTATTAACACCTTATCCCCTTTTTTAATGGCATCTGTATGTATTTCTAATGCATCTTCACCATATTCTAAAGAATAAGGCTTAGAAAGCACATTAAAAGGTAATTTCCCTTTTTTACGCACAGGTACAAAACCAGCTTTTAATTTGGTTGCTAAAAGGGTTGCAAAGAAGAAACCACGGCTTTCCATACCCACAACTTTGTCTATTTTTTGCTCTTTTACTAAATTTAAGAGCGCATCTGCAGTTTTTTCTAAAATTTCTGCATTATTTAACAAAGGTGTAATATCCTTAAAAACAATGCCTTGCTTAGGAAAATCTTGAACGTCTCTAATATATTCTTTAAAATTCATATATTTTTCTTTAGTTATTTTGTGGTAAAAGTAAAAAGAAATATATTTGCACCCTCGTTTAAAGGAATTTAAACATAAAGGCCTCGTGGCGCAACTGAATAGCGCACTTGATTACGGCTCAAGAGGTTACAGGTTTGAATCCTGTCGAGGTCACTAAAAGCTTGCTAAATCTTAGATTTAGCAAGCTTTTTTCTTTTTATTACTTTACTTGTTATAAAACACTAAACTATTAAAAATAAAGTACAGATTTAAGCTATTTGCTCTATAACACATTCTTTACCCACTATATTATCCTTAAGAAATGGAGAAATTTTACTTGCTAAATAGTTATAATCTCTTTCTCCATAAAAATACAAACCAATTTGATTTTCGTTTTCACTGTAACTTGGTATTAAAGCACCATTATTACCAAGAATTTTTATAAGGGAGTTATACAATTCTGTAACCACATCAAATTCTATATTTTTTTCTTGTAAAAACTTTTTTTCTATATATAATCCTAAGCCAACCAATTTACCAATTGGATATTCTACATCAAATTTTGAATTAGCATTTTTTTCTTTAGCATAATATTTTAGCTTAGAACCCTTTGCTACCTCTATATTATTTGCGACCATAATTATATTATCCTTCATTTCTTCAGAATAGGATATTAAATCAAGCTCTATATCACAAGATTCTGGTTCTCCATTTTTACTAATTAATGTGCCTCCACCACTAACACATCCCCACTTTTTTATACGCAACATATAATCTAAAGAATCTTCTATATGACCACGATGTTGCGGTTGAAGTTTCATATTTAAAGATAATTGTGCTTTAGCTTTAGGCTCAAAAACAAATTCTTCTTCAGTTACTTTATCATTCTCCACTTCTTCCTCTAAAAAAGATTTTGCTTCTAATAGCAATTCATAAGTTGAAGGATAGTCATCACCTAGCTCAATAGCTTTTTCAAAATAAGGTATGGCTTCTACTTCTCTACCATCTAAATAAAATAACGAGTAGCCTACACGAAAATACCAGTCTCTATCTTCTTTGCCTTGTTCGCTAACACCTTGCAATAAACCAAGTGCTTCTTCATATAGATTAAGATTGTTTAATGCCCTTGCTAAAAGGCTAGTTAATACATAAGATTTACTGGTTTCTGGTAAAGACCTTAGCTCTAACACTACTTTTAGATGGTTGCCTGTGTTGTGCCACTCCTTTAATTGCGCTACTAGTTCTTCCGATATGTTTTCTTCTGTTTTCATTTGTACTAATTTATAATGACTTAAGGTAAGTTGCAGTTATTGTTGATAATAAGCTGTAGATATACGATTAACCAACTACTCTAAATTAGCTATTTTACCGTCTTTGATTATCAGATAAAAAATATTACCAGCAGTAACATTTTGGTCCATTTTTTTAGAGTAAGAAGGTATCATTTTAGGTAAACCAATAATAGTTTGCAATGCTATTGTCTGTAGTTGCTTGTTTTTTGATTTTATATCTCTTTCAAAAGGAGTTATACTGCCATCTATTTCTACCCTAAATCCTACTTTTAAAATAGCATTTTCAATTACTACATTTTCTACTTCTAACTCTTTAAGTATTCTTTTTCTAACGCTATTACGCAAACAAACTCTTTTGTCTACACTATTTTCGCAACCAGGGTAAATGGGGTCTTTATTACCTATTATAGGGTGCTCTATATTTGGGATTTCTTTTCTATCTCTCTTTATCAACTGCTTAGCTTTATATGTAGGTCTATCTGTTAT
>NZ_JBDVAA010000197.1:0-19238 GCF_039943695.1 Cellulophaga sp.
GCACATTTAGACCAGGAAGATCGAGATTTAGCTTACGAAAAAAAAGTTCAACTACAGCCACATATTGTTTACCTAGCAAACTCTAGCAACGTAAAAGTTGGTGTTACACGCAAAACACAAGTACCAACAAGGTGGATAGACCAAGGAGCACACGAAGCCATAGAAATAGTAGAAGTACCAAACCGCTACTTAGCAGGCATTACAGAAGTTGCTTTAAAAGACCACATAGGCGATAAAACCAACTGGAGAAAAATGCTTACCAATACTGTAGATGACGAAAACTTAATTGAGTGGCGCAACAAACTAAAACAATATATACCTGAGGAAGCTGCACAGTATTTTATTGAAGATAATAAAGAAACTCATTTAGAGTTTCCGGTAATGCAATATCCAGAAAAAGTAAAAAGTCTTAATCTGGATAAAACACCTAATTACAAAGGCACACTAAAAGGCATTAAAGGCCAGTACCTAATTTTTGAAGATAATACCGTTTTTAATATTAGAAGTAACGAAGGCTACTACGTAAGTTTAACTATTGCTTAGTAGTATCTTTTTCTGTTTCTTTTTTCTTTTTACCAAACAAGCCTCCTAAAATTTCCTTTACAGCTTCTTTTTGGGTTTCTTGTTTGGTACTAGTTTCTGTATCTTTTTCTACAGCAGTAGTATCTTTTTTACCTAACAAGCCACCAACCACATCTTTTACAACAGAAGTTTTAGCATCATCTTGGGTTAAAGAATCTGTTTTAGATTTATTTTTATTTAGCAGATCGCTAATAACACTAGTTGCTTTATCTTTCCCTTTTGCTATTAGTTTTTGCTTTTCTATTTCTATTAACTGACTTGTTAAGTTTTTAACACCACTAGTTAAATCTGTTTTAACCTCTGGACTTGTAAAATCACCTCCAATATTAGCCGTTACAGGTATTGTTAAATCCTCTAAGTTTTTGTCATCTATTTTAGCTATTAACTTAGTAACATCACTACCCAAATATTTAGCAGGTACTTCTACAGTGGCATTGTAAGCCAACTTACTATCAAATGTATGACTACCAGCAACATTCATTACAATATCTCCATAATTAAGCTTAAATGGCTTAACAGACACCTTACCATTATCAAAAGATAAAGCAGTTTTTAATCCGTTTAAATTTAATTTTTCAGGTTTTAAAAAACTAAGCTTATCACTTAATGCTGTTACAAATTTCTCTTGCTTACCATCTAACTCTGTCTGCATTAACTCTGCCAATACCTTACCAGATATTGTAGTTAAGTCTGGCGTAAAATCATCTTTTAAATTACCCGCTACAGAAATATCAGAATTTAAATTACCTCTAATAATTTTTGCTACAGGCGCTAAAACCTCTAACATCTCTAAACCTTTTAAAGCCTGACTGATATTAAACTGGTTCATTCCTAAATTCATAGCAAAAGTAGCAGCTTCATTTTTAGTAGAAACCTCACCATTAAAAGCCATTTTTCCACCAAATAAAGACGTAGTCATATTAGACAATGTTGCTGTTTCATCTTTAATACGCAATGTACCTTTTACATCTTTAAGCGTTAAATTATCATACAATACCGTATTTGCATTGGCAGTAATTGTTGCATCTAAAAACGATGGTATTTTCAATTTCTCTTCAGTAACAGGTTGCTTCTCTTCTGTTTTTTCAGTTGATGTTTCTGTAGTCTCTTCCTCATCTACCATAAAATCATTTAAAGCAAACGTATTAGAATTTAAAGCAAAATCTCCTTTTACTTTTTCATCCTTAAACATAAAACCTAACAAATTTGTAATTGTACCTTTTGCTGAAAAATCTGTAGTACCAGTTTTTCCTTGGAACTCATTTAACGATACCGTTTTTGGATTAAATGACAAAGATGTTGTTGTAATCTGCACAGGGTTTTTAAGCTCATCAGAATTATACTCAAAATCCTTTAAATCTAACGTACCACTTGTTGTTGTGTTTTGATATTGTTCTTTCTCTATAGATGCCATATCAAAAGCTGTAGTAATATCTGCCTTAAGCATTCCTTTTAAATTTAAATCTGCTGGCGCAGGATACGCCTGTGATATGTTAGCCAAATTCATATTACCATCTAAATGCGCTTTAACCTTAGTGTTACCCATTAGATCTGTAATTTGAGAGTTAAGATTAAACCTATCCTGATCTATTGCAAAAGCTAATTTTTTAATATCTACTGAAGTATCCTCTACCAAACCAGTTGTGTTATCTATAGCCGCATTTATAAAAATACTAGTAACAGACTTAGGTAAATCTGGATATTTAAATGATGCATTATCAGAATTTAACTTTACTGAAAATTTAGGAATATGTGTTTCATCAACAATACCATTAAGTTTACCTTCTACCGTAAATTTCCCTGTAGTTTTTACGTTTTCAATACTTTTAGTATACTCTTCTGGCACTAATGCTAAAAAGTTTTTAAACTCACTAGACAATGTTTTAAAGTTGATGTTTACCTCTTGGTTGTCATCATTAACCTTAACAAAACCATCAAAAACTAATGGCAATTGGTTAATTAAAGCTTCGTTCTTTAAAAAAGAATACTTACTCTCTTTTAAATCTATACCAATTAGAGCATCTAAACCTACTTTATTTCTATTAAGATAATTTGTACCACCCATACCAAAAGACACAAGCGCGTTTGTTTTAGTATCTAACTCAGACTTCTCTAGAGATAAATCTCCTGTACCAGAATGCTGCAATTCTGTTAGAGCTAAAGCCATACCAGAAGTTTGGTCTACATATACAATACTAGAGTTTGTAATTTTATAAGATTCCATAGCCAATGTAAAGCTACTCCCCTCTTCTTCTACCGTTTCTGGAGTTGCAGCTGCAGACGGATCCTTTTTAGCAATATCATAATTAGCAATACTATCTTTATTAACCATAATATTTACAGATGCACCATCTACAGCCAAGCTTTTAATACCAATAGCTTCAGATGGGTCTTTAAACAACTCTGTAATTGCCAGGTCTAATGAAATTTCTTTAGAAGCAAACAGCGTATCACCCGCAAAAGGTGCCTTATTTGTTAACACTAAATCATTAATAGTAACATTTGCATTAGGAAAGCTAGAAAACAAACTAAGGTCTGCACTAGCAAAATCTAATGTAGCCTCTATATTGTTATTAACCTTATCCTTTATTATTTTTTCAATTTTACCTTGTAAAAAGAAAGGAGCTGCAATAAGCAAAACTACTATTAACAATACTACAATACCTATAATTTTTAATATTTTCTTTTTCATACAGAACTATTTTTTTCTTTTTTAAAATTGAGCTAAACCAGGTAAACAAATTAGATATTTTTAGATTGTATTATAAATCTTACAATTAAAACAACTAAAGGTCTATTTTATTATGACTCCAATGTTATTTCTTGGTTTATTTTTAAATTAAATCTTTTTCTCATTATATATACGAAGAAATACAACAAAGGGGTGTCTACAAATGCTATAATTATCTTAAAAATAAAACCACTAATTAACAAACCCGTAAACTTTTCCCAGCCAATTTCTCCAAAAGAACACAAAAGCAACAAAACTGTACACGTGTCTACAAACTGAGAGAAAAAAGTTGAAAAATTATTACGCAACCATAAATGCTTACCTTTTGTTATTTTTTTCCAGAAATGATACACTTGTATATCTACAAACTGCGCAAACAAATATGCTAACATAGATGCCGTAACAGCTAAAATTGTGTTACCAAAAACATCTTTAAACATTGCATTACTAACAGAAGACCAACTTGTGGCTTCAGAAGCAGATGCTAAATACACTATTAACAATGAAAAAAATGAAGCAAAAATACCAGCTATTACAATTTGGTTAGCACTTTTTTTACCGTAGATTTCAGAAATTAAATCGGTTAACAAAAAAGTAACAGGATAAGGTAGCACACCCACAGAAATCTCAAACAAGTTTGCCCCAAAAATGGTAACATCTCCAAAAGGTTGCCAAATAAAAAATTTCTGAAAAATAAGATTAGACACCACCAAAGACGTTATAAAAAGTGCTCCTAGGTACAAATATATTTTAAAGGCCAATTTTTTATCTGTTTTGTTCATATATAGGGTCTGCTGTTCTAATTTACTTGTAATTTGTAAAGATACTTAAGTTAAGCTTTTAATACCTTTACAAAAAAGATATTTAATTTTAAGATAGCGCCTTAAAAACTATTTTATTTACTTTGTTTTTAAATGAAGAAGAACGTTACAACTGCATACCTATCTATAGGAAGTAATTTAGGTGATAAGATAGTAAACTTACAAGATGCCATTTTTTTATTAAAGGAAAAAGCAGGTAGCATTGCTGGTATTTCTAAAGTTTACAAATGCGAATCATGGGGTTTTGAGTCGGACGACTTTTTAAACGCCTGCGTTGCTATTAACACAACCAAAGACCCTTTTGAGCTTTTAGATATTATTTTTGAAATAGAAACACACCTAGGAAGGCAGCGAACAGATGAAGCAGGTTACCAAGCCAGAACCATAGACATAGATATTATTTACTATGGCAAAGAGGTAATTAACACCGAAAAATTAGTGGTGCCACACCCAAACTTACAATTTAGAAGTTTTGTTTTGCGGCCATTAGCAGATGTTGGGCCGCAATTTTACCACCCAATACTTAACAAAGACTCCAGAAACTTGTTTCAGGAATGCAAAGACAAAGGTAAAATAGAACGTACAGAAAGAAGGTTATATGAAGACAGAGAAAGCATTCTTGCCAAAGCACAATTTTTAGCCATAGAGGGTAACATTGGAGCAGGTAAAACCACTTTAGCCAATAAAATATCTGAGGATTATAATGCCAAGCTAATTGTAGAGCGTTTTGCAGACAACCCGTTTTTACCAAAATTTTACGAGGATCAAGCTAGATATGCTTTTTCTTTAGAAATGTCTTTTTTAGCAGATCGTTACCAACAATATTCAGATGATACTTCTCAGCTAGATTTATTTAAGTCTTTTATGGTAAGTGATTATGATATATTTAAATCTCTCATATTTGCAAAAGTAACTTTGCAACAAGACGAGTTTAAATTATACCGTAAGTTGTTTGACTTAATGTATAAAGATGTAAAAAAGCCAGATGTTTTTGTGTACTTATACCAAAACACAGAGCGCTTAATTGCTAACATTAAAAAACGTGGTCGTGAATATGAACAGGATATACAGACCGATTATCTAGAAAAAATTAACAAAGGTTATTTAGATTTCATAAAAAGTTACCCACAGCAAAATACCTTTATTATAGACGTAAGCGACCTTGACTTTGTAGCTAATACAGCTGATTATGAGCACATTTTACACGAAATTGAAGGTTACATTTTACGTAACTTATAGAAAAACACAAATATTAAATTAACAGTTATTTCACAATTTATTTGCAAGATTGAAAACGTTTTCTTTAATTGCATATCTCTTAACAGAGGAACTAACTAACTCAAACTACATACGAGACCCAACTTTGTTGGGTCTTTTTTTTGTCTATAAACTAAATATGCTTTTTATTTCTGTTGTAGTTTAGACCATAAATCCCAAACCACTACACCAGCACTTACAGATATATTTAAAGAGTGTTTTGTGCCGTATTGCGGAATTTCTAAAACCACATCACTAGCAGTAACCACATCTTGGGCAACACCTTTAACTTCGTTACCAAAAATTAGTGCATACTTTTGGTTTTTATCAACCTTAAAATCATTTAAAAAAGTAGCATTTTCTGCTTGCTCTACAGAAAGCATTTTGTAACCATTATTTTGTAATTGCTGTACCAATGGCAATGTTTCTTCTACATACTCCCAAGCAACGCTATCTGTAGCGCCCAAAGCTGTTTTTTGTATGTCTTTATGTGGCGGTTTTGCAGTAATACCACACAGGTATATTTTTTCAATTAAAAAAGCATCAGCTGTTCTAAAAACAGATCCAATGTTGTTTAAACTTCTAATATTATCTAAAATAATAACAATAGGCGTTTTCTCTGCTTGTTTAAACTCTTCAATATTTAATCGCTCTAATTCGTTATTTTTTAATTTTCTCATTCTATTTATATCTAGTAAACTTATCCACAAATATCAACAAAGGTTTTGTAACCAAAGAGAAAAACTTAAATTCGTTTTGTAATTTTTAAGTTAATCATTAAGATTTTTCAATTTGCCTAAAACAAGTACACCAAAGAAGAAAAAGGTAACCCCTTTAATGCAGCAATACAACGCTATAAAAACAAAGTATCCAGATGCTATGTTGCTTTTTCGCGTTGGAGATTTTTATGAAACCTTTGGTGATGATGCCGTTAAAGCATCTAAAATTTTAGGAATTATATGTACACACCGTAATAATGGTGGAGAAAAAACAGAATTAGCTGGTTTTCCACATCATTCTTTAAACACCTATTTACCAAAATTGGTAAAAGCAGGACAACGTGTAGCTATTTGTGATCAGTTAGAAGACCCTAAACAAACCAAAACAATTGTAAAAAGAGGCGTTACAGAATTGGTAACTCCTGGTGTGGCTTTAAATGATGATATTTTATCTGCCAAAACCAACAACTTTTTATGTGCTGTACATTTTGGAAGAAAAAAAGTAGGTGTATCTTTTTTAGATATTTCTACCGGAGAATTTTTAACATCAGAAGGTACAGAAGAGCAAATTGATAAATTACTACAAAACTTTGCTCCTAATGAGGTCTTGGTGTCTAAAACACATAAAAAAGATTTTTTAAAAATATTTGGCACTGAGTTTCATACTTTTTTTGTTGAAGATTGGATTTTTCAGGAAGATTACGCTCAAGAAACACTTACCAAACATTTTAATACTGCAACCTTAAAAGGTTTTGGAGTTGCACATTTAGAGCAAGGTATTATGGCATCTGGTGCTGTTTTACATTATTTATCTGAAACACAACACCACAAACTACAACACATAAATACGCTACAACGTATTGCCGAGGAAGAATACATTTGGATGGATAGGTTTACTATTAAAAATCTAGAGCTGTACCACTCTTATAACCCAAATGCTGTTACTCTTTTAGATGTTATAGACAAAACCATATCACCTATGGGTGGGCGTATGCTAAAACGCTGGTTAGCTTTGCCTTTAAAAAATGTAGAAAAAATAAAAAGAAGACACCAAGTTATAGAGTACTTACAAGCTAATGATTCCATTTTGCACAAATTGCAACAGTCTATAAAGCAAATGGGAGATTTAGAACGTTTAATTTCTAAGGTAGCAACAGCTAAAATATCACCTAAAGAAGTAGTACAACTTAAAAATTCTTTAGAAGCCATACTACCTGTTAAGCAACTTACAAGCACTAGTAAAAACGAAGCTGTAAAACTTATAGGAGACCAATTACACGGTTGTGATATGCTACGCGCTAAAATTAAAGAAATGATTAGCGAAGATGCTCCTGTAAATATGCTTAAAGGCGAAACTATAGCCAAAGGATATTCTGCCGAGTTAGATGAGCTACGTGGTTTGGCATTTTCTGGCAAAGACTATTTAAATAAAATGTTAGAGAGAGAAACCGAACGCACCGGAATTACCTCTTTAAAAATAGCTAGCAATAATGTATTTGGATATTATATAGAAGTACGTAATACCCATAAAGATAAAGTACCAGAAGAATGGATACGTAAGCAAACCTTGGTAAATGCAGAGCGTTATATTACTGAAGAATTAAAAGAATACGAGAGCAAAATATTAGGTGCAGAAGAACGCATACAAGTTTTAGAGCAAGAATTATTTTCTAAACTAGTTGTTTGGATGCAAGAGTATATTGCCCCAGTACAACACAATGCACAATTAATTGCACAACTAGATTGCCTTTGTGGTTTTACACAATTGGCAACAGACAATAAATATACAGCTCCTGTAATAGACGACTCTACCGATTTAGAGATTGTAAACGGAAGGCATCCTGTTATAGAAAAACAATTGCCTGTTGGTGAAGCTTATATTGCCAATGATGTTACTTTAAACAGAGAAGAACAACAAATAATAATGATTACAGGGCCAAATATGAGTGGTAAATCTGCCATATTACGCCAAACAGCCTTAATTGTATTACTAGCACAAATGGGAAGTTTTGTGCCTGCAGAAGCTGCTAAAATTGGTTACGTAGACAAAATATTTACTAGAGTTGGTGCTAGTGACAATATCTCTATGGGAGAATCTACTTTTATGGTAGAGATGAACGAGACTGCATCTATATTAAACAACCTATCTAACCGTAGTTTGGTATTGTTAGATGAAATTGGCCGTGGTACTAGCACTTATGATGGTATTTCTATTGCGTGGGCAATATCAGAATACCTACACCAGCACCCAACACAAGCAAAAACATTGTTTGCCACGCACTACCACGAGTTAAATGAAATGACAGCAACATTTAGCAGAATAAAAAACTACAACGTATCTGTAAAAGAACTAAAAGACAATGTCTTGTTTTTGCGCAAACTTACTCCTGGTGGTAGTGAACATAGTTTTGGTATACACGTAGCAAAAATGGCTGGTATGCCACAGCAAGTTATTTCTAAAGCAAATAAAATACTTAAAAAGTTAGAGAAGTCTCACTCTAGCGAAGAACTAACTACAAAACTAACAGATGCCCAAAACGAAATGCAACTAAGCTTTTTTAATATGGATGATCCTTTGTTATTAGAGTTAAAAGAAGAGATAATAGACTTAGATATTAACACGCTAACACCTGTAGAAGCCTTAATGAAGCTAAATGAAATAAAAAGATTGCTTTCTGCACAAAAAAAAGATGAAGTGTAAAACGCTCATTTTATGTTGTTTGAAAATGAAATTTAAAAATAGATAAAAAATATCGATATTTTTTTTGAAAATAGCTTTGTGGTTTAGAAAAATGTCTTAAATTTGCACCCGCATCTGATAAAGATGTACGCTCATAAAAATTGCGAAAGTAGCTCAGGGGTAGAGCATCACCTTGCCAAGGTGGAGGTCGAGGGTTCGAATCCCTTTTTTCGCTCAGAAAAAATTATACCAATTGCCTGTTAGTAATAACAGCTAATTTGCTCGAGTGGTGGAATTGGTAGACACGTTGGACTTAAAATCCAATGGACATTAGTCCGTATGGGTTCAAGTCCCATCTCGAGTACAAAACCCTTGTTAATCTAACGATTTTCAAGGGTTTTTGCTTTTTATATGTTTTTAGTTTTTCTTCTCTCTAAAAAACAGAGTACTACTTTACCTACTTATTTATATATTGCAGAAAATATACTTTTAATTAAGTTAAAGTATCAATTGTTTATTTTACAGCCATACAACATATTTAATGAGTGACATTACTCCACATAGCCAAGAACAAAGTCAAAATCAGCAACAAGAGGAAACTCACCAAGCGCAACCTATTATTATTAATCAAAATAATAACAACCAAGGCTCTAACCCAATTGGTATAGCCGGTTTTATAATCTCTATACTTGCTTATATTTTATATTGTGTCCCTTTTCTAGGGCACCTAATATGGATTTTAGGACTTGTATTATCTATAATTGGACTCTTTAGTCGTCCACGTGGACTTGCCATTGCCGGTGTAGTTATCTCTTTGATATGGATTATTTTTTACGCTATGATTTTTGCTGGAATATTATTTTTAGGCGCTGCTAGCGAAGGCATACAGGGTATGCATTAAAATAGCTTTATAAGGAACAAACAATATCTAACAATAATGAAAACTTACACCCTACTCTTTCTTTTATTTTTGATGAGTGCAACAGGCACTTGTCAGCATACACAAGAAACAGACACAACAATTAATTTAAAATCGGGCTTTTATATTTTAAACGATTCTGTTGGCGTAAAAGTTTTTGTTCCAGATTTTAACAGGCTACAATACGTAAACACAAGAACATTAATTCCTATTACAGATATAAAAAAGTGTTCTACTGTTGGTATGGATGCTACATTTGGAAACTCTGGAGAAAAACAATTTGGATTAAATATAACATTTACACCAGACGGAGATATTAAAATGCAAATTGCTACAGATATAGCTTTTGAAGAGCGTAAAAGCATAGGATTATTTGTAGATAACAAAATTATTAATGCCTTTTACGTAAATAGTAAAATTAGAAACGGAAATTATTTTCTAGCACTTAATTTACCTTTCGCAGAGATTAAGCAATTGGAAAAGAAAATTAATTCTGAACTTAAAAAAGAGAAATAAAATACTAGTTTTAACAGCTATGAGAAAAACAATATTAATTATTGGTGTTGCGCTTGCACTTGTAAATGTTATATACAGCTTTTTTAGAAATGTAGATACCATCTATTTTTTTGGCCAAGATGTAAATATTTGGGTATACCGACTAATTTGGTCATTTATGGCTGTACTTATTTTTAACGCCTACCGCAAAGAAACAAGAAAATAAAGCATCTTATTTTTCACGATAATATACTTACCTATTACGAATAAACATTAACACATTACAATATCATTTCTACTTTTTAAATTGCTCTCTATTATATAGAAGAATAATATGATACGCAATAATACAAAGAATACAACCATAACAAGCAGATTCAATTTTCTGTATGTATTCTTGTTATTTTTTTTAGTTGCGGTATTATTTTTTCTTTACATCCTTTTAGTCACCAAAGAAGAAATTGTACTATTTTTAATAGCGTTTATAGCTTTTGTATTATACGGGTTTTACACAATGGTAAAGAGTTTAGTCTTTTTTAGAGCCAATTCTAAAAATATGAGAGTAGGCCTATTTAAAACTTATAGCTATAATGATATACTTAGCGTAGAACTTTACAGCTCTATACCTTCTAAATTTATGTTTTTTATCTTTTATGAAAAAGGACTAACCATACATTTAAAAAACAATAAAAAAATACACTTAAAAGAAACATACTACTCCAATTTTTGGAAAATACGTATGTACTTAGACAATAAATTCAATAAAAAGCAACTACAAGAAAGCAAGCCAGTAGACAAAAACAGAATTAACATTACCAACAAAACCATAGCTACACCATTTTATATTTTTGGCAATAGAATACTAATGTCAATAGCAGTAATAGCAACTTTTATATTACTAATAGACCTATGCACAACCAGCTATTTAAATCCTGGGTATTTTATATTTAGTACAGGTACGTTTCTTTTTTTGTTACTTTTTACAACACAAATGGATTATATAGAAAGTTCTAAAAATTACATCATCATTAAAAATTTAATAAATCCGTTTGTAAAAAAAATAATACCAACTAAAGATATAACACACACCTCTAAAGAAACCGTAGGCGGAGGCAAAAACAAAAGAACATTTATAATTATACACACTATCTACCATAAAAAATTTTAAGTTTCTATAGATTTTATAAGTCTTAAAAGAGAAGATAATATAATTGAACAAATTAAAAAACTAGATATCCCCTACAGAGATTACACCTAACAATATATAATATAAAACAATGAAGTTATTTAAAATTATATGTTTTGCATTTGTAATTTGTAATAGTGCATTTGCCCAAGAAGAATACAATTACTCTGATGAGCTACTAACAACCACATTTAAAGCCTACCAAGCAGTAGATTTTGATATGGCAAACAGTATGTTTCCTTTTGTAAAAGAGCGTTTTTTAGAACATTTAAAAGACTCCACTAGTTTTACAAACCCATATGATAGTTTATCTAAACATATAAGCATAAAATACAGCTTAGACAGTGTAGTAAAAATATACTCCTGGGGACAAAGAGACTCTGGCTGTTGCCACTCCTCTGTTTTATACGCACAATACAAAACAGAAGATAACACTATTAAACATACAAACTTAAAAGACCCAAATACAGGCGGAATAGATGTTTTTACTACTGGTTTGCATAGCATAAAAATTAACAACCAGCCGCACTACTTAATATTGGGCTGGGGAACTTGTTGTGGTGGTAAACATCATAGCACAGCAACAGTGTACAAAATAGCTGATGGCGTCTTACAAAAAAGCGATACTGCTTTTATTGGCGAAAATTATATTTTTACAGAAGCAAACCGCGGACAAGACATTAAACTAACGTACAATGAAGAAAAAAAAATATTGTCTTATTTTAGTTATCCAGAAGATGAGGAAACCGGTTTTTACAAAAGAGAACAAACACTTGCTCAATGGAAACTAACCAACAAAGGGTTTAAAAAAGAAAAATAATAGTGCAACCACAACTGCCAAAACACAAAGGAGATACAGAAGCCGTAGCCAACTTAAAAGACTATAGTTATAAGCAAGTAAAACCAATAGTACCAGAACTATTAACTTGGTTGCAAGATTTAAACTGGCCCGTTGCAGACCCAATAGCATTGTATTTACAATCTATAGCAGAATATATTACAGATGATATTATTGCCATTTTAAAAAGCAAAGATGAAGTTTGGAAATACTGGCTTGTATTAGTTTTTGGCACAAATGCAACAGCTCCAATAGCCCCAAAACTACTGGCCGAATTTAAACGAATTGCCACACAACCCACAAAAGCAGAAATAGCCGAAGAAACACAAGACTTAGCTTTAGAGGTGATTAAGAATTTAAGCTAAAGCTTATTTAGTTACCAACTATACATAATTACATACCAATTACAGATTTCCGTAATAAAGTGATACATAAAGTTTTTACATTGTGAGTCTATACAAGATCTTAATGTCTTTCATTTCTCAAACACTTAAGTAAAAAAAGCACAAAATGTACATATCGAAGTTAAGCTTAGTCAATTACAAGAATTTTGCAAATGCGAAGTTCCTATTTGATAAAGGTATTAATACCATTATTGGCGAAAATGGTTCAGGTAAAACGAATGTATTTAGAGCAATTAGATTATTACTTGAAGATACTTCTTTACATTATTCATATAAACTTACAGAGAATGATTTTAACCGAGTATTAGAAGGTGACTCTAGGAAAGGACATTGGATAATAATTAGTCTAGAATTTAATGAAATAACGGATGAAGAAGCTATACAATCTTTGTTTATTCACAGAGCTGGTGTTGCAGAAGAAGATTATGTAAAAAAAGCTTCCTATAATCTGTTTTTTAGACCAAAAGCTGATATTAGACAAAGACTTTCTGAATTAGCAAAAGGAGATAAAGACGGGTTAAATAAAATTTTAGATGAGATAACAATAAAAGATAATTACGAAACTTATTTTACAGGAAAAAGCACTGCTGATTTTAATGATCCAGAAATCTATAAAGAATTAGTAGGTGATTTCGAAAATGTCGATTTTCCTTCAACAATAGATACTTCAAAATTCGGAACAAAAATCCCTCATCAACTTTCAATCTCAAAAGAAGTTTCATTTACCTTTATCCAAGCTTTAAGAGATGCAGTAAGCGATTTTCATAATAATAGAACAAATCCTTTACTAACCCTATTAAAAAACAAAAGTGGAGAAATAAAAGATTCCGACTATCAACCAATAAGCGATTTGGTAGATAAATTAAATGAAGGGATTGAAGGCTTAGAAGATGTACAAAACATTAGAAAAGACATAAAAAGTACAATACAAGATGCTGTAGGTTTAACCTACTCACCTTCTTCCCTATCTATCAAGTCTAGTTTACCTAGTGAAGCGGATAAACTTTTACAATCGCTAAAATTGTTTATAGGTGAACCTGAAGAAGAACACGAAGGAGGAATACACGAGCTTAGTTTGGGTGGTGCAAATTTAATATTTTTAACTCTTAAATTATTGGAGTTTAAGTATAGAAAATCTAAAGATACTTTTGCAAATTTCTTAATAATTGAAGAGCCTGAAGCTCACATACATAATCATATTCAAAAAACTTTATTTGATAAATTAGATTATACAGACACTCAAATTATTTACTCGACTCATTCAACACAAATATCTGAAGTAAGTAATGTAAAAAATATAAACATACTTGCTAAAAAATTAAACTATGCCGAAGTATTTCAGCCTTCAAAAGGTCTAAAATCAAAAAGCATAAATCAAATCCAAAGATATTTAGACGCAATTAGGACTAATTTATTATTTGCTAAAGGAGTAATATTAGTTGAAGGTGATGCCGAAGAAATTTTAATTCCACAAATGGTAAAAAAGGCTTACGGAGTAAGTCTTGATGAATTAGGAATCAGTTTAATAAACATTAGAAGTACAGGGTTTAAAAATGTAGCTCAACTATTTCACGATAATAGAATCCGAAGAAAATGTAGTATACTAACAGATTTAGATGATGCAATTTGCGATACAAGTATAATTGAAGGAGATAATGAAACTATAAAGAAATTTAAAACGAAAGTTGAAAACTCTAAAATTAAAGGACTAGAAAGGAAAGCTAGTTTAGATGCTTTTGAAAAAGATAATAATTGGATAAAAACATTTTATGCAAATTACACTTTTGAAGTTGATTTTGTAATGTATGGTAATGCTTGGGAAGTTGAGCAAATAATAGATGAAGTATATGTTGACAAACCAACTATAAAACTAACTAAAAAAGAGTTAGAAGATAAAGATGTTGCTGTTTTCGGAAAAAGAGTTTTAACGATGGCTAATCAAGAAGGAAAAGGTTGGTTTGCCATTATGTTAGGTAAACATATCTCATTTAAAACTATCATCCCTGATTATATTGTTGAAGCAATTGCGTTTTCTAAAGAGTCATATTCTAAAAATATTATTGCAGATATCGTTGAATATAGAGTGAACAAAAATGCAAAAGATGACGACAAAATTGATTTTACATTACTAAAAGAAATAATAGCGAATTATAGAGTTAATAAAGCTACAATTGATGATATCATTGTCGAAATAAAAAATAGAATCTCAGAAGACCAAATATTAACATTTATAGAAAAAGTGAAATAAGATGTTTGTTTGGGATAAAGGTGATTTAAATAAAGAACAAGAAGATGCAATTTTAAATTCAGAAAGCATTTTGTTAATTGCTTGTCCCGGAAGCGGTAAAACAAGGACTCTGACTTATAAAATAGCATATGAATTAAGCCGATTAGAATCGAGCAAAGAATTTGTTATAGCAATAACATATACCAATAATGCTGCTGATGAAATAAAGCATAGAATTGAATTATTAGGAGTTAACACTGAGCAATTATGGATTGGCACAATTCACTCTTTTTGTCTAGAATGGATTTTAAAGCCCTATCATTTATACTCTGATAGACTAAAAAATGGATTTCGAGTAATCAATTCTTATGAATCTGAGGAAATACTAACTGAGTTATGTAAGCCTTATACAAGCCAAAAAATCACTTATTGGGATTGTGGACTACTGGCAAAAACAGATGATATTTATTTAACTTGCTTAGATTCAAGTAAGCATAAAAATCTTCAAAGTATCATATCTGAATACTTTCAGATTTTAGAGAAAAACAATCAAATTGACTTTGAACAAATTCTATTTTACAGTTATAAATTACTAAAAAGCAATCCAATTATTTCAAAAATTTTATGCAAACTATTCCCTTTTATACTGATTGATGAATATCAAGATACTAAAGAAATACAGTATAGCATTATTGCTTCAATCCTTAAAGCAAACAATGGAGACTCAAAAACTTTAATTGTAGGTGACCCTAATCAATCTATTTATGATTCTCTTGGTGGTTACCCAATGTCAAAAGAAGAACTAGAAAAATTAATAGGATTTAGTTTAAAACAAAATAGCTTATCGAAAAACTATAGGTCATCTAAAAAAATCATTGAGTATTTTGAATACTTTAAGACATTTGACAATGAAATTAGCTCTGAAAGTCCAAATAAAGGCTATCCCAGCAAAATAACGTTTAACTCAACTATTTTAGTAGAAAATATAATAGAAGAAATATCTAAATTGATTCTATTCAACATAAATGAAGAGAAAATTTTACCAAATGAAATTTGTATCGTAGCTCCTCAATGGGTTCATTTAGCTAGTATCACTAGACAATTAATGATTAAAATGCCAGATTATAGTTTTGATGGTCCTGGTATGGCTCCGTTCTCTAGAGACATAGAAAATTTTTGGTATAAATTATCTAGTATTGTCTTAACAGAACCTTCTCCGTATATGTATATAAGACGTTTAAGATGGAGTAGAGAGCTTTTAAATGATTTAGATTTGGCAGGTGTTGACGTTACTAAAATAACAAGCAAAAAGCTTTTAAAAATTTGTAACTCGATAAAAGTAGATGAAACTGATGGATTAACTCATTTAGAAATATTTTTTAATGAAGTTAGCAGTATACTATCTATTAATATAAACAATTATCCTACTCTAATTGAACATTATGATTCATTCTTTAATAGCTCACGTAAAAGAATTGATAGACTTGTAAAAGAAGGAAACGAATTCATTGGAGACATTAAAAACTTTAGAAAAGTTTTTAAACAACGTGAAGGGATTACAGTATCAACTGTTCACGGAGTTAAAGGAGAAGAATATGACACTATGATTGGTTTTGCAATCCTAGATGATTATATACCACATTTTAGTGATAAAAAAAATGGCTACACGAATTCCAGAAAAATGCTTTATGTTTTAGCTTCAAGAGCTAGAAAAAATTTACATATCCTTTCCGAAAAAGGCAGAGCAATTAATTATTACAAACCTGAAGGAAAAATTCCAACTCCTAGTTTGATGGAGTACAAGTATGATTATGATATTATAAAAATATAATCACTATGACACTAAAAGAATACAAAAATAAATATACAGAAGAAGATGCTGTGGGTTGGGACTATATAGACTCTGCAATAGAAAAAATATACCCTGAGCAAAATCCACAACATTATGCACCACAATTACCTTATGCATTAGGTGGCACAGAACCTATAGACGGTATTAGCGCTTACAATAGCACCTTGCAAGAACCTCATTTTCATTATATTTCTTACGGGTTTTCTGAGCTGTATTACAATGAGGAATCTGTTGGTGAAGAATACAGTAAACTTGGTTTTGAACTTACGTTTAGACTAAAAAAATATAGTGACGAAGACAATGTTAACTGGGCTTGTAATTTAATTCAGAATTTAGGAAAATACGTTTTCAGCAAAGAAAAATGGTTTGAGGAATACCATCTTATACCTGCAAACGGACCAATAAGAAGTAATTACAACACAGATATTACAGCAATAGCATTTGTTATAGACAAAGAATTAGGCGTATTAAACACACCACATGGAGAGGTTCAGTTTTTACAAATGGTTGGCTTAACTAACACAGAGTACGAAGAGCTTAAGCAAAGTCCCAGCACCACAAAAACTAAAGAATTGCTAGAAAAACTAAAACAAAACAACCCTTTACTTATTACAGATTTAGAACGTAAGTAGTAAAATATTGCATCTATTTTAAATAAATTAAACTACTAAACCCTTCAATTTTTATTGAGGGGTTTTGTTGTTTTTATAGTTACGTAATTGCAAAAAAGAACTTTTGTAAGACAAAAATGCGCATTAAATAACAGCTAAAAATATTATTTATTACTAAATAAGATATACAAACACAATGCAGTAATCTAAAAATAAGACCGTTATACAATTTAACATTTTCTTACGAAATTCACCTGATAACTTGTTATATTTGACAGTTAATACTTACAAATATTACTACTATGAAATCAAATGACAAGTTATCAAAATTACTACTCGTATTTATTACAGTACTATTTACACAATCTAATTACCTATGCGCCCAAAATTTTAGCAGTGCTCCAGAATTAATTACACCAAGAGAAACTTGGCAAATATCTAAAGAAGCACTTTCATTTAGGTTTATAGCCCCAAATGATAATAGTTTTAGAAATATCATTAAAAATAATGTTATAAGTGTTGGTGGGTTTGACAATATTAAACCAAAGCCTTTTGCACAACAAACAGCTGTTTACAGAATTCAGATCTCTAAAGAAGAAGATTTCTCTAGCTCTTCTATTATTTATAGTAAACATTTAAAATTGTGGTCAATGCAACACGGAACCACACAACACATACCTAATCAAATTTTTCCTCCAGGAACTTATTACTGGAGAATGAGGTGCGAGGTAGATAAAGGCGGCACAAAAAGAACAAGTCCGTGGTCTGTTAAAAAGAAATTTAAATTGGTAAACAAGTCGGTACAACCAATGCGTTATAAAATATCAGATAGCAATCCGTTGTTTGTTATTGCAGACGCACATACAGCAGAGCTACATAATGATGATGCTAGTTATTTTGCTAATATGCATAAAGACGGCTTTACTAAAAACGATTTTTCTGCAAATAAGCGTAAACACGTTGCCGTGGTTTTAAACGATAGATCTAAAGGCGCTGAGCGTTTTATAGAAGACAACTATGCTGTAGACGAATATTTAGACCTATATAATAAAATTGAGGACTGGGGATATAAAACAATGATTTTTCACCAATACTCCTTAGCAGAACAAGATTGGTTTTATCGTAAATACCCAAATTGTATTGGAAATTTTACTGGTGAAACCGAAGATTTAGTCCTGTATTATGAAAAAGATGATGAGTTTAATAAAGAAACTAATCTTTTTTTTAACAGATCTTTAAAGTTAGCAGAATTACACGGTGGTTATTTTATGAATGCAACACACTACTACAGTAAAGCTTATGTGTCTGCACAGTTTTCTCCTATGTTTACAAACTCTGAGGTTTTCAATAACCTAAAAAAATACAGTAAACACATTATATGGGGAACAAAAAACAATAGTTCTTACGCCAAACATGTTATGGATGGCTACTGGCAAGGTTTATGGCTAGACAACGTTATAGGGCAAAGAGTAGCTTGGATAGAGAACTATTTTAATCGTTCTGCACATAATATTAATAAAAAGGTATGGCCTTTAGTTAATAGCAAAAGTACAGATACATACACTCCAATTACCTTAATGAGTAAAGAAATGCTGTATTCTGCTGCTAATGGTGGTACTGTGTTTGTAATTAGAGATAATGATAACTCTACAAATGATGATGCAGCAAACAGGAGATCTGCCAGAAGAGACCATCTATACAAATTGTTTGAAAAAATTGTAGATGAAAAGTTAATTACTCCTAAAGCTCAAGTAAAAGCCAATACAAAAAAAGCGGTACAGTTTATTACTGCAGAGGAGCACGGTACAAGAAAAAAAGAGGATTATAAAACTATCTATCAAAAATATAAAGAGCTATTTAGTAAAACACACAAGGTTATAAAATACGATAACGAAAAAATAGCTACTGATGTAATA
>NZ_JBDVAA010000198.1:0-4524 GCF_039943695.1 Cellulophaga sp.
TATTAAGACGAGATGATGATGAAATCTATTTTAAATATTAAAAACTACGCATACACTATACTATTATCAGTTATTATGTTAGGATGCAGTAGCTCAGACGGAGGTACAGAACAACCAGACCCAGACCCAACTCCTGTAAACAAACCAATTGCTGTAGATGATGAAGTAACAGGTATAGAAAATGAAGCGTTAATTATAAGTTCTCTTTTAGAAAACGATTCTAGAGTAGGTGCCAAAATAACTACTTTTGACGCTACAAGTACCGGAGGTGCCACTATTACAGAAAACCAAAATGGTACATATACATATACTCCTAAAACAGATTTTATAGGCGTAGATACATTCACATATACTATTTGCGATATAACTGAAACTCAAAACTGTTCTACTGCAACAGTTACAGTTTCCATTACAGACGAAGGAGACCCTGTAGCCATAGATGATGCCTACGCAACTGTAGAGAATACAGCTACCACAATTACAACCGCTTTAGATAATGACAGTATTATTGATGATGCCACATTAACATCTGTAGACGGGAGTAGTGCTAGTGGAAGTGTAGAAATTAATAGTGACGGAGAAATTGTTTACACACCACAAAGTAACTTTACTGGTAGTGACTCTTTTACATATACCATTTGTGATAACGACAAACCTGATTCTACGTGCTCAACAGCAACAATTACTATTACAATTGCCGAAAAACTAGGTTTTAATATTCCTTCAGAATTACAAGAATATTACTCTAACGTTGCTTTTTCTAACAATGCAGATGTTACACTAAACGCCTTAAAAGAGCACACCACCAATAAACACACAACTATTTTATCTTATGGGCAAAGACACAATTATTTGTATAACGCAGACGAAGATGAAACTATAGCTGACAACGTAATTTTAATGTATTCTGGTGAAAGTAGAGACCACAGAGAATATCAGTCTGGCTCTAACAGTCATTCGCCACAAACTTTTAATACAGAACATATTTTCCCTCAATCTAAATTAGGATCTAATATTGCAGTTTCTGATTTGCACCATTTACGCTCTTGTGACGCTATTGTAAATGAAGATAGAAGTAATTTTGCTTATACAGATGGATCTGGTAACTACAAATTAGTAGATGGTAACAAATGGTATCCTGGTGATGATTGGAGAGGTGATGTTGCACGTATGGTTTTATATTTAAATATTAGATACAACGAAGACTATACACAAGTAGGAACTTTAGATTTATTTTTAGCTTGGAACATAGCAGATCCGGTATCTAACTTTGAAATTCAACGTAACAACGTAATTGAAGAAGCACAAGGAAATAGAAATCCTTTTATAGACAACCCGTATTTGGCAACAATAATTTGGGGAGGAGATAATGCGGAAAATAAGTGGGAATAAACTAAAAACTCACTTATAAATTCTTAATTTTTATTACTTTTATAATTAAACAATTTACTATGTACGATACAATTTTAAACCTACACTCCTACTTTGCCTTTTTAGTATTAGCTATCTTAATTTTAGCTGTTGTAAATGCTGTTTCTGGCTTACTTGCTAAAAGAGATTTTAACTTAAGTAAAGACTTAAGAGTTTCCCTATTTGCGCTAATATTATCGCATATACAACTGCTAATTGGCGTTATACTTTTCTTTGTTTCTCCTAACGGCTTTGGAGCTATTAAAACTAACGGAATGGGCGGATTGAGTTCTGCTGCACGCTTATTAGCTGTAGAGCATCCATTTATAAACATAATTGCAATAGTACTTATTACAATTGGTTGGTCTAAGCACAAAAAAGTAATGGAGAGCGCTAAAAAATTTAAACTAATAGCCATTTTTTACGGACTAGGTTTATTATGCCTACTAAGTAGAATTCCTTGGGGACAATGGTTCTAAAATAGAAGCATAACATTATATTAAAAACCAAGTGATACAAACCACTTGGTTTTTTTGTTTTTAAATAGTAGTTAATACTGTTGTAAAAATGTTTTTACAAGATGCAAAGCCCTAAACAAACAACATAATAGTAAATCAACAACTTAATAAAAAAAAGAAAAACAAACTAATTAGTCACTTTACTGTATTTTTTGATTAAATAAATATATACAGGAAAATGATCACTATACCCACCTGTGTAACTACCGCCAGAATATGTTCTTTTAGGGTATCCTTTATACCTACCCGAGGTTGTAGTTAAATAAGAAGGCGAGTAAATAGCAGCTTTAAAAAAAGAATAGGTATCCCTTTTTTCATTTACCAAATTACCTGTAAAGTAAATTTGATCAAAAACATTCCACTTATCTCGGTACGCTAAAGAACCCTCACCTTTTTTAAACAAAGCCTCCATAGGATTGTACAAAACACTATCTGTAACTTTCTTAATTTTACCTTCTGCTCGTAATACTTTTTTAAAGCTTTTATTTATTGGGTCATCATTAAAATCTCCCATACTTATAATTTTTGCATCTTTATTTAAACGCTGTACAGAGTCTATAATTCTTTTATTAAGCTTTGCAGCTGCAATTCGGTTTGGTCTACTACGTGCCTCACCTCCACTCCTGGATGGCCAATGGTTTACAATAAAATAAATCTCTTCATCATCTAACAAACCACCAACTATTAGTTGATCTCTAGTATAATCTCTATATCCGCTTTCTTTAAATAGTAGCAACCTATGACTTTTAAAAGTTGTTGGCATAAAAACTTGCTCTTTATAAAGTAATGCTACATCTATGCCTCTTTCATCTGGTGAGTTATAATGCAAAATTGCATATCCCTTATTTTTTAAAGCTGGTTGATTAATTAAATCAACTAAAACGGAATCGTTCTCTATTTCGCAAACTCCAATTACATCTGGGGAAGATTTTGTGAGATCACTACCTATTTCAGATAACACACCAGACATATTTATTAACTTATCCCTATATCTTTCGCTTGTCCATTTATCTTTTCCTAGCGGTGTACGGTCATCATCAAAAGTATGAGGATCGTTAATGGTATCAAATAAGTTCTCTAAATTATAAAAAGCAATAGTCCTTACTTTATATTTACTTTCTTGCTGAGAAAAACAATTAACAATTGTAAATATTAATAATATCAATAAACAATATTTTAATTTACAAATAATATACTTACGCATTAACATATTTTAATATGAAAGTAAGGAAAATTCCTTAAAAAAGCATATTTTCACAAAAGTTATGCGTTTGTTATTCAGTATTTTATCTATTTTACTATTATTAAAAGTCTGTATTGGCCAGGAAAAGTACACTATAAAAGCAACTCTACTAGACCAACAAAATAAAACAATAAATATAAATGGTAAGGCAGAAATAGAAGAAACAAACCTCTTCGTAAACATAGCTTCAAACACCTTAAACTTATTAATAGAGAAAGGAAATTATACAATAAAAATTACAGCAGAAGAATACGTTCAAATTAGAGTGCCTATTTCTGTTGTTGACAGAAATATTGATCTAGGAACAATTTACCTTCAAAAAGATATCACACTAGAAAAAACAGACAATTTAATTACCTTAACTGAAGTTACACTGGCTGAAGAAGAGAATAGCACTGTTACCTCTGGACTATTACAAGCTACAAAAGATGTATTTTTAAATAGAGCTGCTTTTGATTTTGGCCAAGCATTTTTTAGAGTAAGAGGATATGACTCCAAATTTAGCAATGTGCTAATAAATGGTATGGTCATGAATAACCTTACCGATGGCAGACCACAATGGAATAACTGGGGTGGATTAAATGACGCTACAAGAAACCAAGAGTTTACTTACGGATTACAACCTGCGAAGTACAACTTTGGAGGTATTTTAGGCACAACCAATATAAATACACAACCATCTAAAATGAGACCCGGGAAACGAGTTTCTTTTTCTGCGTCTAATAGAACATACGCTGGGCGATTAATGACCTCCTACACCATACCAACTAACAAAAAAGGAATAACCTATAGCATATCCGCTTCTAGACGATGGGCAAAACAAGGATATTTAGAAGGAACTTTATACGATGCATTTTCTTTATTTGGTGCTTTAGAATACAAACTAAATAAAAATAATACATTACTAGCAACCGCAATGCTGGCATCTAACAGAAGAGGCAGGTCTTCTGCTGTTACAGAAGAAGTTTTTTTATTAAAAGGAAGAAAATACAATCCGTACTGGGGAACTCAAAACGGAAACATTAGAAACTCAAGAGAACGTAAAATAGCACAACCAATTTTTATGTTTAACCATTTATACAAAAAAGGAAATATAAAATTAAATACTGGTATAAGCTACACATTTGGACCTCATGAAAAAAGTAGACTAGGATACTATAACGCTCCTAATCCTGATGCTACATACTACCGTTACTTACCAAGTTTTTATATAAATAGTTCTATTGGTGCTAATTTTGAAAGTGCGCAAACTGCTAGAGAATCTTTTATTCAAAATTCTCAAATTAATTGGAAAAACATTTATAGCGCAAACACAGCTTATGAAGACAAAAAAGCTGCTTATGTTTTTTATAA